>JASLJC010000059.1 GCA_030152585.1 Savagea sp.
TTCGAACCTGTGACCCTCTGATTAAAAGTCAGATGCTCTACCAACTGAGCTAATGGCTCTAAAATGGTGACCCCTACGGGACTCGAACCCGTGTTACCACCGTGAAAGGGTGGTGTCTTAACCGCTTGACCAAGGGGCCTTGTTTTTTCGGTTTCTCTTAACCGAACGCTTACTATCATATAACATTCAATTTCGAATGTCAACAACTTTTTTCAAAAAAGTTTTTTTCTTGTTAGAACGTCGTGTTCTCTCAAGCAACGTTTATAACTATACACGACGTTCTACAAGATTGCAAGCTTTTTTTAAATTATTTTTTCGGTTTTTTTCTCGTTAAACTAATTCGTCCTTTTTTAACGTCTACAGACTCGACCCAGACTGTAATAATATCGCCTGATGCAACGACTTCTAATGGATGTCGGACATATTGATCACTTAACTTTGAAATATGTACGAGACCATCTTCCGTAACACCGATATCGACGAATGCTCCAAAGTCAACAACGTTACGAACAGTTCCTTCTAATTCCATTCCTTCTTTTAAATCTTCAATAGAAAGTACGTTGGACTTTAAAGCAGGTTGTGGAAACTCATCTCGTGGATCTCGGGATGGTTGAAGAAGTATTGCAACAATATCTTCTAACGTTTCTCGTCCAATATTACTTTTTTCACTCCATTGGGCTAGCGGGATGTCTTGCAAGACACTTGCACGTTCTGTTCCGATATCTTCTTTCGTAAGTTGACCGACTTGAAGAAGTGCTTCAGCTACTTCATAACTTTCAGGGTGAATGCCTGTTTGGTCAAGTCGCTCTTCACCGTCTCGAATACGTAAAAAACCTATTGCTTGTTCGTATGTCTTTGCACCGAGACGTTTTACTTTCTTTAATTGCGTTCGATTCGTAAACGCTCCGTTTGATTCACGGTAATCTACAATGTTTTCTGCAACTGTTTTGGACAACCCTGAAATATAACGTAACAACGATACCGAAGCTGTATTAACATCTACACCTACTCGGTTAACGACAGTTTCGACGACGAATGCTAGTGCTTCTTTCAAATCGTTCGCTTTGACGTCGTGTTGATATTGTCCTACGCCGAGTGATTCAGGATCAATTTTGACAAGTTCGGCTAACGGATCTTGTAATCGACGTGCAATAGAAACCGCGCTTCTTTCTTCTACTTGTAAATCCGGAAATTCTCGACGTGCTTCTTCTGATGCTGAATAAACACTTGCTCCCGCTTCGTTTACAATGACATAACCAGTATGAAGTTCGTGACGTTGAATCATCTCAGCGACAAATTGTTCTGTTTCACGTGAAGCCGTACCATTTCCGATAGCAATAATCGGTTCTTCGTAAGTTCGGACGAGTTCGACGAATATTTTTTCAGCTTCTTTTCTTTTTCCTTCTCCAGTATGAGGATACATCCGTTCAATTTTTTGTAAGGAGCCGAGCGCGTCGACAACTGCCATTTTACATCCTGTTCGAAATGCAGGATCAATACTTAATACCGTCTGTCCTCGTAAAGGAGGTTGTAATAATAAACTACGAACATTTTCAGCGAAAACGTGAATCGCTTGTTTTTCGGCTTCTTCTGTTCGTTTCGTTCGAATTTCGCGTTCTACAGACGGAAGTAATAACCGCTTTATGCCATCTTCAACTGCACGACGTAACGACTTTTTCGTTTCATTTTGAGTTCCTTCTATATATAGTCGTTCAATTCGGTCTATGATTTGTTGTTCTGGAAATTGAATCGCTACACGTAATACGTTTTCTTTTTCTCCTCGATTCATCGCTAATACCCGATGATGGGCTACATGACGAATCGGTTCTTCATATTCATAATAATTGGCATACCGTTCTTTCGGATCTGTAGCATCTTTTTTCTTCGTAGCCATCCAAATCCCTTTTTGTTGACCGAGTTGGCGGGCGATTTGTCGACTTCGTTGGTCGTCAGCTACTTGTTCGGCAACAATATCTTCAGCTCCTTGTATAGCTTCTTCTATCGTATGTACACCTTTTTCTTCATTGATGTACCGTTTTAACGTTTGTTCGGTTACCTCTTCCCGTCGGAGCCAGGCTTTTGCAATCGGTTCTAATCCTTTTTCAATAGCATCCGTCGCTCGTGTACGACGTTTTTTACGATACGGACGATAAATATCTTCTACTTGTTGAAGTTGTGTCGCTCGGTTCAAAGCTTCAGCAATACTATCTGTCCATTTTTCTTGTTCTTCGATTGCAGCACGAACTTCTTCTTTCCGCGTCGCTAATTGTTCTGCGTAAGCATGTGCTTTTTCAATCGCTTTAATTTGGACTTCATCCATTGAGCCTGTTTGTTCTTTTCGATAACGGGCAATAAATGGGACTGTGTTTCCTTCTTTTAATAATGCAACGACTTGTTTCACTTGATGTTTCGGGAGCTGTAATTGCTTCGCTACTTGTGAAATAAACATTGTAGACTTCCTTTCTATTTGATTCACGTTTAGAGTATCGATTTTTTACACATAATAAAAACCTGATTAAAATGATCAGGTTTTATCTTTTCACTATAACATTTCCGCTGCGACAAACGTAGCGTCATCATTTCGATCGACTCGATCACATAATTGCATTGCTAATCGAGCAGCACTATAACTTTGTTCCAAATGTTTTTTTGGACTTTTCATTATAATACCATCCGAATGGATAAAAAACATCGCTCCGCTTTCATACGTATACCGTTCTACCCGCGGACGAAACGGTTTTCCGGATAAATATCCTTGTTCGGGCAAAGGATATATCATCGTCCCATCTGGATTTCGAACGTACAGTCGAACATTTCCAACACCGCTCGTTTCAACTTCTTTCGTTTTCCAGCTCATTTTAACGAGCGTAACGGCTGCGCCTCGTTTTCCTTTCATTGCATTGTTACAACGATGCATTAAATCGTAAACGGACTCTTCTTTATACTCGCGTAAAATATGACGGATCGAATGCGATGATTTCGCTGCTTCTGGTCCATTTCCGAGCCCATCCGCAATAGCGATTAAAATACCTTCTGATGTTAATGTCACAACATATGCATCGCCCGATATGTCGTTTCCTTTTTTCATCAATTCGTAAGCATATACTTTTATGGCGTCACTTTCGTATTTTTCCACTAATACTCCATACTTTCTGACGTTAAAATAGCTTCACGCAACTTTTTGATCGCTTTTCTTTGTAATCGAGATACGTGCATTTGTGAAATCCCAAGTAGTTCGCCCGTTTCTTTTTGACTCAGTTGTTCTACGTATGTATATTGCAAAATATACTTTTCACGCTCGCTTAATACGTCTAAAGCGCTTGCTACGAGCATCCTTTGATCCGTCGTTTCATATCCACTATCTTGTGAACCAACTAAATCCATTAACGTCACCGTACCGCCTTCTGAATCCGCGTCTAGTTTATAATCCATCGATAAAGAATGATAACTACGTCCCATCTCCATCGATTCCAGCACTTCTTCTTCTGTATAGTCGATATGTTGCGCAATTTCTTCAACTGTCGGAGAACGTTGCAATTCTACCGTTAATTCTTCTACCGCTTTTTTAATTTTGGGACCGAGTTCTTTAATACGGCGCGGTACGTGAACGTCCCACGTTTTATCCCGTAAAAATCGTTTAATTTCACCGATAATTGTCGGCACGGCAAATGCTTCAAATGTTCGTCCTTTTTCTGGGTCGAAACGACGAATCGCTCCGAGTAATCCGAGCATCCCGACTTGCGCTAAATCTTCATGATATTGTTTGCCGTACGAATATTTCCGTGCTAATGAATGGACGAGTCGTTCATAATTTAAAACGAGTTGTGTTTGTGCTTCTTCATCTTCATTTTGTTGATAACGACGAATCCATTCTTGCACTTCTTCTTGCGTTGCAATTGGACGTTTTGAACTAGAAGACTGCTTGTTCGCTGGCATCTTCATCGCCTCTTTCTTTGTCGAGGTATTTCGTCATGAAAACAGTAACTCCCTCCTCATGACTAAATCTCACTTCATCCATGAGTGCCTCCATTAAATACAATCCTAAACCGCCTTCGCGTAAGACGTCGGCTTCTACTTTTCCTTCATATGGTCCTACTTGAGCACGTACCGATTCAAAGTCAAAACTTTGTCCTTGATCGGCGACCATAATTTCTAATCGATCTGTAAATATACCGCAACCGATGACGACTTCTCCGTCTCCATTTTCGGTATAAGCATGTTCGACTGCATTCGTCACAGCTTCACTCGTTGCGATTTTTAAATCTTCTATCGCTTCGTACGAAAAACCGATTCGGCTTGCAATACCAGATAAAGCGAGTCGTGCAATACTAATATATTGTGCTTTTGCAGGCAACTTTACTTCCACGTATTCATATTGTTGCATTAGTTATCCTCTCTTTCTAGTCGTTCAATGTCGATGACTTCGTTTAACCCTGTAATTTCAAATAAACGGTAAAGTCGATCATTTAACGCGACAATTCGTAATTGGCCATTTGCCGCTTTTACTTTTTTGTAAAACCCGACAAAAACACCTAAGCCTGTACTATCCATATACGATACATCGTTTACATGAACAACGATTTCCGTCTGTTCTGTTACATCTACTTCAGCGAGCGCTTCTTTTAATTGCGGCGCTGTATAAGCATCAATCTCTCCTGCTAGTTGAAAATCGTAACGTAATGATTGTTGTTGTACTTGTATTGTTAAATCCATCGTTCTCCGCACCCCCAAAATATGAAAATCTTTTCTTATTTACCCGCTTTCATCAATCTTAAACCATTTATTGTTTTTTTAAGACGACGAGCGTAAAATCGTCACGTAATTTAAATCCTTGCATTTGCATAATTTTATCGTACATCGTACTGGCAATCTGTTGCGCTGACATTTCTCGTACGTCGTAGATAAACTGTTGCAATGCTTCATCACTCACAAATTCATCTTCTACTTTTACTTCGGTTACGCCGTCGGTCATAATGGCGACGAAATCTCCACTTTGTAAAACGACTTCTTTTTCTTCGTAAATGACTTCAGACATCACACCGAGCAACAGCCCTTGGGCATCGAGTAGTTGGATACGATCCGTTTCTTTTCGATAAAGTAATGCCGGTTCATGTCCTGCCGAACCGTATGTTAACGTCGATGTCTTTTTATCATACACACCGTAAAACATTGAAATGAACATCATATCTGAAATACTTTTTTCGACGATACGATTAATTAATGTTAAAACGTTGTGCGGTTGTGTTTCTTCTTCTGTCACACTATCCATTCCGAATTTAATCATCGACATGCAAAGGGCTGCTGGTATCCCTTTTCCAATGACATCTGCAACAGCAACGCTTGCTAAATCATCTCCGTGCGCCGCAAAATAAACGTAGTCTCCACTCATTTGATTCGCCGCTTCGGATACATAACCGATATCTACACCTTCTACATGAGGCGTCGGTGTTTTTAATAATGTCCGTTGTACGTTCGATGCGACACTAATTTCAAGTTGTAACTCTTCACGTTTCTTCAACATACTTTTATGCTCTTGTAGTGCTAAACCGTAATGAATCATCATTTCGATCAAAAAGTCGTACGAATCTTTCACTTCTTTCGGAAGTGTTGGAGATGCTTGTAAATGTGCATCTTTATGCATACTCACGACATCTTCTGGCGCAATTTCAGTCTCGATAAACTTTCGACTAAATTGTTGAGCATAATACAATGACTTCTCATTTTGATTTTCTAAATATTGACGAAGTAACTGTTCATATTGTTTTTGTAATGAGGCTTTCATCATATCCTCCTTTACTACTTATTCGCGTAACCACTTAATCGCTGTAATTGTCGTTCCTTCTCCGACAGCTGTTTCGACTTCGAACTCGTCTACGAGACGACGTACACCAGGCATACCTGCCCCTAATCCCCCCGATGTCGTGTAACCATCTTCTAATACTTGTCGAATATCTGCAATTCCGGGGCCATCGTCTTGGGCAACGATGTGAATACCGATTCGTTCGTGCTTTTCGATCCGTGTTACGCTCACGATACCTGCCCCTGCGTACAAATAAATATTACGAGCGAGTTCGCTAATCGCAGTCGTAATTCGCGCTTGGTCGACGGTACCAAAACCGATTTCTTTCGCGACATCGCGCCCGAGTTGCCTCGCCGCTACGACGTCCCATTCTGTATAAATGTTTACAGAAGACTGTTCTGTCATCACTAGTCCTCCAATTCTTTGTGAAGTTTCTCCAAACCTTGCTCTAAATCAAGCGCCGTCAACACCTTTTCTAAGCGAATACCAAGCTCAATCAACGTAATCGCAACGGCAGGTTGTATTCCCGTTAATACGACTCTTGCGCCCATCAGTTCAGACATTTGAATGACATCACCGAGTACTTTAGCAATAAAGGAGTCAATAAAGTCAATCGCAGTTAAATCAATTAAAACACCTGTTGCCGACGTTTTATGCAACTTTTCCATTAAATCTTCTTGTACTTGTAGAGCAGAGCGATCATCTAACTCCCATTGAATTGACACAATCAATGTGTCGTACAACTTTAATATCGGAATACGCATCGGCATCATAATGACTCCACCTCCACAATTTTACGATTCGTTAAGCGTAATGCTTCTCGTACGCCACGTTGCAACGTACTCGTCGTTAAAAAATTGTCTAAGTCGATGCCGAGTGTGACGATCGTTTGTGCGATTTCTGGTCGAATGCCGACGAGCAAACATTGTGCACCGACGAGTCGAACGGCTTCTGCCGCTTGAATTAAATGATGCGCTACCATCGTATCGACAATTGGAACACCGGTAATATCGAGTAAAACGACTTCTGCACGTTGCTCAACGACACCTTCTAACAAATTTTCCATGATGAGGCGCGCACGATCCGTATCAATTGTACCGACAAGTGGCATAATTGAAATTTTATCAAATACTGGAATTAAAGAGGCTGACAATTCTTGTAATGCCGTACGTTGTAATCGAACAGTACGTTCCCATTCCTCTGTAAACGCATTGACGATACTTTTACGTAACGGCTCAATCCATTTTAAATAAATATCGATGAATAGACGTAAATTGTCATTATTTACATATTGACGTTCTTCTAATACTGTAAAAGCAACCGCTGAGAAATTTTCAATCGCAAT
>JASLJC010000069.1 GCA_030152585.1 Savagea sp.
GAAAAAGTAGAAGACGTTTTAAAAATGGGTGATGAATTACTTGTTAAAGTCATTGAAGTTGACAACCGTGGCCGTGTAAACTTATCACGCAAAGTCGTTCTAAAAGAAGAACGTGAAAAAAAAGAAGAGAAATAAGGATAATAAATGAAACCGAATCTTTTTCACTCATGTGAAAAAGATTCGGTTTTTTAGGTTATAAAAGGATCGTTTTCAATAATTGAACGTTTTCATTTCATTCAAATCAAAAATGCAGCAAAATAGGTGATCGTGTAGGCAGCGCATGCTACACTGAAATCGATCATAGGAAAGGGGAAGATGAAATGAAAAAGAAAGTACATGTCGTCGCAGCGGTCATTACGCGAAAAAATGGAGAAGTATTGTGTGCACTCCGTTCACCACAAATGGCTCAACCGAATATGTGGGAGTTTCCTGGAGGGAAAATTGAAAAAGGAGAGACGAAAGAAGAGGCGCTCGTTCGAGAAATACAAGAAGAATTAAATTGTACGATTCGTGTTCATGAATCGGTCGAAGATACGACATACGAATATGAACGAGTGATCGTTCGACTCGAAACGTTTTATGCCACGATTGTAGAAGGAACACCGGTTAATCGGGAGCATGCAACACTTCGTTGGGTACCGATTTTACAATTGAACGAATTAAATTGGGCACCGGCGGATATTCCCGCAGTTGAACGGTTGCAAAACGATGTGAACGACTATGAATAAGAAAGAACGCGATTTTTTAGATTCATTAAAAATTGGTTTCGTTGATAAAGATTACATTGGGGCGTCGTATTTTAAGCCAGCTCTTGTTACGAATCGAAAAGAACAGGAAGAGACAGTACTTGCGCATTTGTTACAAGAACTTGAAACGGCAAAATCGTTTCATTTATCTGTCGCATTTATTACTGAAAGTGGACTTGCGATGTTGAAAAGTACATTACTCGACTTGAAAGAAAAAGGAGTATACGGAAAAATTTTGACGTCTACTTATTTAAACTTTAATAAACCGAAAGTCTTTCGAGAGTTGTTAAAGTTAGAAAACGTCGAAGTACGTTTATCAAAACGTGAAGGGTTCCATCCGAAAGGTTACCTTTTTGCCCAAGAAAATTATCATACAATGCTCGTCGGAAGTTCAAATTTAACGGAAAATGCTTTAAAAGTAAACGATGAATGGAACGTAAAAATTACATCGTATGAACATGGGTCTTTATTATATGATGCTTACGAACATTTCGAAAGTATGTGGGAGCAGTCTGTTCCTTTGACGACGGAATGGATCGAATCGTATGAACGTACATACCAGAAGTTACCGCAACGAGTCATAAGCGAAAGTCCTGTATTGTCGTACGACGTAATTGAACCGAACGCGATGCAACAAGAAGCACTTACGCAATTGCAATTGTTGCGACAAGAAGGAAAAAAGAAAGGAATCATTATATCGGCAACAGGAACAGGTAAAACGTATTTAAGTGCTTTTGATGTGGCCAATGTTCAACCAAAACGAATGTTGTTTATTGCGCATCGTGAACGTATTTTACGAGATGCTCAAAAAAGTTACAAACGTGTCCTCGGTGGTCCTGCATCCGATTATAGTTTTTATGTCGGGGAAGAAGCAGAAGTTGCGAAATACACTTTTGCAAGTATTCAAAAGTTTTCTTCACCTGAACATTATATGAAGTATGCAAAAGATACTTTTGATTACATATTAATGGATGAAGCGCATCGCACGGGTGCTGAGACGTACCAACGAATTTTACATTATTTTGAACCGCAATTTTTACTCGGTATGACGGCAACTCCTGAACGAACAGATGACTATGATATTTTAAAGACATTTGACTACAATGTAGCGTATGAAATTCGTCTCCAACATGCGTTACAAGAAAATATGTTGACACCCTTTCATTACTACGGTGTGACGGGGTATAGCGGTATGTATGAAGGAGAGGAAAGTCGACCGATTATTGAACAACTCGCGAGTGAAGAACGTGTCCGTCATATTATTGAAAAAATAGAATATTATAGTCATGCCGGTGATCAAGTATGTGGTTTAATGTTCGTTTCGAGTGTGACGGAAGCCCATTTATTAGAAGAACGTTTCAATGCATATCATTATCGAACGAAGGCGTTAAGTGGGAAAAATAGTGAAAAAGAACGTCAAGAAGCGATTGAACAACTCGAACGAGGAGAACTTGATTACATTATAACGGTCGATATTTTTAATGAAGGAATTGATATTCCAAAATTGAATCAAATTGTTATGTTACGCCCGACAGAATCAAGTATTATTTTTATCCAGCAACTCGGCCGAGGACTTCGATTACATCAAGATAAACCATTCGTGACAATTATCGACTTTATCGGTAATTATCAAAACAATTACTTTATTCCAGTGGCGCTTTCAGGTGACCAATCCGGAAGTCGGGATAATTTAAGAAGGTATATGCAAGAAACGTCGTACATACCTGGAGTGACGTCAATTCACTTTGAACGAATTGCAAAAGAGCGCATTTTCAAATCGATTGAACAAGTGACATTGACGACGTATTCAAAAATAAAAGAAGCTTTCAACGATTTAAAGAAAAAAATTGGTCGAATTCCTTATTTATACGATTACGTAAAATACGATTCATTAGACCCTGTCGTCATCGTCGACGAACATGATGGGAAGTCTTCACATGGCATGCGTAATTATTACCAAGTATTAAAACGACTAGGAGAAGCGGAGCAACTGATTACAGAAGAAGCAGATCGGATACTTTCTCTTTTATCGCATGAGCTGTTAAACGGGAAACGACCCCATGAGTTATATCTCATTCAATGGTTATTAGAAGAAGGATTCTTAACGGAAAAGCAGTTTATCGAAAAATTGCAGGAGCGACAAGTATTTGCAGATGCAGCGACAATCGCATCGGTTTATCGAACACTCGATCTTTCTTTTTTCGTACGAGCAGATCAAGACAAATATAAATATCCTCTTATAAAACGCGAAGATCAAACATTACAAATCTCTCCAATATTTAAGCAACAATTAACGAATCGTTACTTCGTAAAACTTGTTAACGATGTCATTCAAACCGGATTGAAAAGAGCGGAGCGCTACGATAAGGAGTATCGCTTCACTTTATATGAAAAATATACGAGAAAAGATGCTTCTCGTTTATTAAATTGGCCAACAGACGAAAAAGGAACGATTTTCGGCTATAAAGTAGCACATGGTTCTTGTCCGATTTTTATAACGTATGAAAAAGAAACATTGGATCAAGACAATCAATATGAAGATGAATTTTTATCGCCTCAAACGTTGAAGTGGTACACGCGAGCCGGTCAACATTTACAAAGTAAAGATATTCAGAATATAAAAGCACTTCAAAAAGAAGGAGGAAAATTATCGATTTTCGTTAAGAAAAACGATGATGAACGAGGTCATTTTTATTATCTAGGAACAGGTGTCGCTCAAGAGACATCGATGAAAGAGGAAAAGCGATTGAATAAAAAAGGAGTAGAACAATCTATCGTATCGATGCATATTGTTTTGGATCACCCTGTGAAAACATCTTTGTATGACTATCTCGTCAATCATTAACTTGTCAAAAATGAATATGTATACTATATTTATTTTAGTGTATAAAAATTCAATTATATAAGCCGTCGGAATAGTATATTAAATTCTGAATTTAGTCGCTAATTGAAATAAACTATGCTATAATTCAATTTAATCAAAATTTACCAGTGTAACGGACTAAAGTATAAAACAAGTTCACCACTGTGTTAAATTCAAAGGAGAGATACTTATGAGACAAATGAATGTTGCAGTAGTAGGTGCCACTGGTGCAGTAGGTACGACAATTATTGAAAAATTGATAGAACGAAAATTTCCAATCCAATCACTGAAGCTACTTGCATCAAAACGTTCTGCTGGCTCGCAAGTCACAGTCGGGGGAACGACATATACAGTAGAAGAAACGACAGAGGAAGCTTTTGAAGGAGTAGACATTGCATTTTTCAGTGCTGGAGGATCGATTTCTGAAACATATGCAAGTGCAGCGATTGAACGTGGAGCCGTTGTCATTGATAATACGAGTGCTTATCGAATGACAGAAGGTGTGCCACTTGTCGTACCAGAAGTAAATCCAGATGCAATGCGCCAACATAAAGGGCTCATTGCCAATCCAAATTGCTCAACGATCCAAATGGTCGGTGCTTTAAAAACAGTGAAAGAGAAATACGATATACGTCGTCTTATCGTGTCGACGTATCAAGCAGTATCAGGCGCGGGAGCAGATGCGATTGCAGAGTTAGAGGCGCAAAGTCAAAACTTTGAAGGGCGTGCTTCAAATGAAGCGAACATTTTACCTTCAGGAAGCCAGCCGAAACATTTCCCGATTGCGTTTAACGTCATTCCACAAATCGACGCTTTTGGCGAAGGTGGATATACGTTAGAAGAGTTAAAGATGATGAACGAGACGCGTAAAATTTTCAATGATGATACGATGGAAGTTGCTGCAACATGCGTTCGTTTACCTGTTGTGACAGGCCACTCAGAGTCTGTATATATTGAGCTTGGAGAAAATGCGCCAGATGTCACAGTAGAGCAATTAAAACGTGATATTGCAGAAGTACCAGGGGTTATTGTACAAGACGATCCAATGACACAAAACTATCCAATGCCTTTATTTGCTGAAGGGCGAGATGAAATTTTCGTAGGCCGTATTCGAAAGGACCGCGACAAGCATAATGCATTCCATTTATGGATTGTATCGGATAACTTGTTAAAAGGCGCGGCATTAAACTCTGTACAAATTGCAGAAGCTTTAATGAACGAATAAGGTCATAACGAAAGGGAGGATGAATCATTGTGGATTTAGGACGAATTGGAACGGCAATGGTGACACCGTTTAACGAACGAGGGGAAATCGATGAACAACGGACACGTATTCTCGTTAATGCATTAATTGCAAATGGAACTGATACGATCATCGTGAACGGAACAACTGGCGAATCTCCAACGGTAACAGAAGAAGAAAAAATGCAAATGTTACGTTGGACGATTGAAGAAGCAGCGGGACGTGTTAAAATTGTAGCAGGTACAGGTACGAACAATACGAAAGAATCGATTGAACAAACGAAAGCTGTCGAATCATTAGGTGTAGACGGCGTCATGCTCGTTACACCTTATTACAATAAACCGAACCAAGCAGCACTTTATGCACATTTTGAAGCAATTGCGAAAGAGACGTCATTACCGATTTTACTTTATAATATACCAGGGCGTTCTGTCGTCAATATGACAGCTGAAACGACATTACAATTAGCTTCTGACTTTCAAAATATTCAAGGTATAAAAGAAGCGAGCGGTAATTTAGAGCAGATGGCTCAAATTATAAGAGAAGCACCAGAAGGTTTTTCAGTTTATAGTGGAGATGACAGTTTAACATTACCTTTACTAGCGATTGGTGGTGCCGGTATTATTTCGGTTTCTTCACACGTTGTCGGTTCAGAAATGAAACAGATGATCGAAGCGTTTGAACGAGGGGACGTTCAGACCGCTGCGAAGATGCATCAAACATTATTACCTGTTTTCCAAGCGTTATTTGCAGAGCCGAACCCAGTACCGTTAAAAGCAGTATTAAATGCCAAAGGTATAGAAGTTGGAGAAGTTCGATTACCATTAGTCGCTCTACAAAATGAAGAGGCTTTAAACGATGTATGGAATCGTTGGGAAAAAGAAAAAGTACAAATTTTTTCATAAATTAAAGAGAGTAGAGTGTGAACTTTCACACTTCTACTCTTTTTTGTTTGTGCAGAAGCAAAAGGTCACGTATAATAGGCAATAGTCGTGTTGTACGGTGAGACGTAATGTTACGAATGGTTTGAATTTAGAACGATAATTTATAAAACCAACGTAAATAAAAAGCCTTATCATCGACCTGATTACAAGAGATGATAACGGGCGAAATAGATTCAACATATAACACAAACAAAAAAGAAAAAGAATGTTACAAGGAGGAAATAGAGTGACAAAAATAAAAAATGAAGTCATTAAAGTGACACCACTCGGTGGTGTTGGAGAAATCGGGAAGTCGATGTATGTCATCGAAATTGACGACGAAATGTTTATCGTCGATGCAGGTTTAATGTTCCCTGAAGAGGAAATGCTCGGTATTGACATCGTCATTCCAGATTTTACGTATATTGAAGAAAATAAGCATCGTGTGAAAGGGATTTTCTTAACACATGGACATGAAGATGCGATCGGTTCATTGTCTTATTTATTACAAAAAGTACAAGCACCTGTTTACGGTTCGAAATTAACGATTGCATTAGCAAAAGAACAATTGCATCGTAATCCTGCGCCGACATCTATTCGATTTTTCGAAGTTTCGAGTAATAGCCGGATGAACTTTAAACGGACACATGTGACATTTTTCCATACGACACATAGTATTCCCGACTCACTCGGAATCGTATTCCATACGTCTGAAGGAGCAATTGTACACACAGGAGAATTTAAGTTTGATCAATCTGCTAAAGGTGCATATCGTCCGGATATGGCTAAAATGGCAACGCTCGGTGAAGAAGGCGTCTTAATGCTTTTATCTGATTCTACTGAAGCAGAACGTCCGGGTTATACGACATCAGAACTCGTCGTTCAAAAGCGATTAACGAAAACATTCCATCGTGCAGAAGGACGTATTCTCGTCGCGCTTTATGCCTCTAACTTTATTCGGATCCAACAAGTGCTCGATATCGCATACAAAGCTCGTAAAAAAGTAGCAGTAGTCGGTGAAAGTTTAGAAAGTTACTTCCATATTGGGGTGAAGTACGGGTATTTACATGTAGAAGAAGATGCGCTCGTATCTGTAAAAGATTTAGATCAATATGCAGATGACGAAATTGTTGTTATTGTGACGGGGAACCAAGGAGAGCCGCTTGCAGCACTCGGTCAAATTGCACGAAAACGTCATAAATATATTCACGTACGCGAAACCGATACAGTATTAATTACATTTACGCCAGCACCAATGATGGAGTTAACGATGTATGGAATTATGGATACATTAGCTCAAGAAGGAGCAGACGTTTTAACGAGCAAACGGGATGTCCACGTGTCGAGTCACGGTAGTCAAGAAGACTTGAAGTTAATGCTCAACTTAATGCAACCGAAATACTTTATTCCGATCCAAGGTGAATTCCGTATGTTAATTGCGCATTCAAAATTAGCACAAGAAGTCGGATTAGAAAAATCAGAAATTTTCATCGCAGACAAAGGGGACGTCGTAGAATATCGTAATGGAAAAGTTCGTATGTCTGGACGTGTACCTGCTGGGAACGTATTAATTGATGGAATCGGTGTTGGTGATGTTGGAAATATCGTTTTACGCGATCGTCGTTTATTATCACAAGATGGTATTTTCACCGTTGTCGTAACATTAGACCGTAAAAAACGTACAATTGCAGCGGGACCTGAAGTTGTCTCACGAGGGTTTGTTTACGTACGAGAATCTGAAGAATTGTTAGAAGAATCGAAAGAAATCATTCGAAAAGTCGTAGAAAAAGAAATCCGCAAAAAAGGATTTGAATGGGCAGATATTAAAAAAGAAATTCGCGATACGTTAAGTTCTTATTTATATCAGCAAACGAAACGACGTCCGATGATCATTCCAGTCTTAATGGAATATTAAGAGAGAAGCGATTGGAACGTTAGGAAGAAGTAAATCACGAGAATGGCGGTTGCGCGAAGCATTGCTACTTTCGTGATTTTTTCTATAATGGAAAAAGTGAGGGAGGTGCTAACGTTGCTAAGTAAAGAAGAGAAAGAGAGAGCGGGAACGATTGCGACAGAAATTATTGAGCAAATTCAGCAAGGGTCGTATGAAGAACATGAAACGTTGCCGAAAGATTTTGAATTAGCACGTTTGTATCAAGTGAGTCGTGCCGTCATCCAACAAGCGATTCGACGAGTAGAAAAAGAAGGTTATGTTACGCAACGTTACGGGGTAGGTGTTTTCGTTAACGCAAAACCTTTATTTGAAGCGGGGATTGAGCAGTTAGAAAGTGTCACGTCAATGATTCGGCAGTCAGGCAGTCGGCCGGGTACCATATATTTGGACATACAAGACGTAGAGCGAACAGAGGAATTGGATCAATTGTTTCAATCTGACCAAAAACAATACGTCGCGATGAAACGTGTCCGAACAGCAGATGATGTGCCGGTCGTATATTGTATTGACTATGCGGTACGTGAACAATTGCAATTTGACGGACTCGGTTTATGGAATGATTCCATTTTTGATACGATAGAACGAAATACCGGTTATCCGATCGTAAAAGCAGTCACTCAAATTGAGCCCGTTGGATATGATGAAGAAGCATCTATGCATTTGCGTTGCGGTGTAGACGTCCCATTACTCGCTCTTTATCAGACGCATTATAACGATCATGGGGAAGTTGTCTTGTATTCGAAAAATTATTTCCGTGCCGATAAATTTAAATTTAAAGTCGTTCGAACAAGAGAAAATGAATAAAAAAGAGGCGTTTTCAGCAACGCGCTGGAAGTAGCCTCTTTTTCATAATGAGAAAAAGAGGTGTCTTATGTTTCAAAAAATTAAAATAAAAGATCATATTACTGCATATATTCGCCCGACAAAGCAATTTAAAACAGTTACTTTTTTAGCGCAATGGCAAAGTGAATATACAGGAGAGAAAGCTGCTAATCGCGCTGTTTTATCCAATGTTTTACAAGAAGCAACCGAACGTTACCCATCTTATCGACAATTAAAAAAGGAATTCGATTTACTGTATGGAACGTCAATGTTTACAGATGTTCAAATGAAAGGCAATATCCATCGTTTTCAATTGATGAGTGAAACGATACATGAAAATTTTGCCGAGCCTGGCCATTTCGATGCGTGGTGGCGTCTCATGGAAGAAATGGTGATGCGCCCACTCGTAAAAGAAGGGCAATTTGACGAAAAAATTGTTCGACGTGAAAAACGGTCGATTATTGAGAGAAAAGAAGCAGTATATGAATATAAATCTCGTTTTGCCCGTAAACGGTTATTGGAATGGATGCGTCCAGATGACCCAGCTTCGGCATCGCGTTATGGAACGATTCAACAAGTAGAAGATGTAACAGCTACGTCATTATATAGAGAATATACACGTATGCTGCAACAAGATGAACTCATTTTTTATATTGTAGGAGATGTTGATATACAAGAAGTGAAACGTCGCCTCTTGCAACATTTTAATTTAAATCCACAAGTAGAAGAAATACCTGCTTACACATGTACAAGTCAGCCGAAAGCACATTACGTACGTGAACAACAATCAATGCAACAAGGACAACTACAAATCGGTTATCGTTTGCCGATTTATTACGGAGACGATGACTTTTTCGTCATGCAAGTAGCGAATGGTTTATTCGGCGGCTTTTCGCATAGTAAGTTGTTTCAAAATGTTCGTGAAAAAGAAAGTATGGCGTATTCAATCTCTAGTGGCTATTCTTCACAATACGGTTTACTTCTCGTTGGTGCAGGTATTGAAGCGACGGAGGAAGCAAAAGCCGTACAGTTGATTGAAGAACAATTAGACGCTGTACAACGTGGAGCGATTACGTTTAAAGAGTTAGAAAAGACGAAAAAACAGTTAACGAATAGTTTAAAAAACGCATTCGATACTGCTAGAGGTCAAATAATGTTATATGAACAGTTCGAACCGTTGTTTGAAAATGTAACGGTCGCTCAAATTGCACAGAAATGGGAAGAAGTAACGATTGCAGACGTTCAAAGAGTCATGCGTCAAGCGAACCGAGAAGTCGTTTATTTATTAAGTGCGAAGGAGGAAGTCGTACAATGAAAAAAATCGAAGCAGCACAATTAGATGAAGTCGTTTATTCTGAAATATTACCGAATGGATTGACTGTATACATCATACCGAAAAAAGGGTACTCGAAAACGTATGCGATGTTTTCTACGAAATATGGTTCAATTGATCGAACATTTATTCCACGCGGGAAAACAGAACGAGTAACGGTACCGGATGGAATTGCTCACTTTTTAGAACATAAATTGTTTGAAGAAGAACATGGCGATGCAATGGATACATTTAGTGAACAAAGTGCTTCTGTCAATGCATTTACGTCGGCAACTCGAACAGCGTATTTATTTTCAGCGACCGATCAAATTGAAAAAAATATTGAAACGTTACTCGACTTCGTCCAAAATCCATATTTTACAGAACAGACAGTTGAAAAAGAAAAAGGAATTATCGCACAAGAAATTCAAATGTATGATGATTCAGCAGATTGGAGATTGTATCTAGGGGCTTTAGAAGCGCTCTATGAACATCATCCGATTCGAATCGATATCGCAGGAACAATCGATTCTATTAATCAAATTACAGCAGAGCATTTGTATATGTGTTATGAAACATTTTATCATCCGTCGAATATGGTATTTTCAGTAGTTGGTCCAGTCGATCCGGAGCAAACAATGAACTTAATTCGACAAAATCAAGCAGCAAAGACGTTTACTCCATACGTTCCGATTCAACGTTTCATTGAACGAGAAGACGGCGCAGCTTTCCATCATTATAAAAAAGAAACGATGGATGTCATCAAACCGAAAGTTAATATCGTACGTAAATCGAATGTAGGAGAATTAGAAGGACAAGATTATGTACGACACGATTTAGCCTTATCGATCGGTTTAGATACGTTGTTTAGCACTTCTTCCCCGTTTTACGAAAAGTTGTATGAAACAGAAGTTATTGACGAATCATTCGGCTATCATTTTACATTAGAGCGTTCGTTTAATTTTGTTTCGATTAGTACGGATACGTATGAGGAAGAGAAGTTTATAAACGAAGTAGAACGTCAACTCGCTCAAATTCAACTCAACGATGATGAAGTAGAGCGAATCATCCGTCGGCGTCTCGGACATTTCGTACGAGCATTGAATTCTCCAGAATTTATAGCGAATCAGTTTACACAATACGCTTTTGCAGGAGCGAGTTTATTTGATGTATATGATATTTTACAAACGTTAACGGTAGAAGATGTTGAAAAGGCGTTAAATACGATTGTTGATGTAAAACAACAATCGGTGTTTGTCATTGAGCCAAAAGAGGAAGACGTATGAAATGGGCGTTAATACTCGGTGCTTCTGGTGATATTGGCGGAGCGACGGCTCAACGTTTAGCAGAAGAAGGATGGTCGTTATATTTACATTACGCACATAATCGAAAGCGTGTGGAGCATTTGCAGCAGTTGTTGCAAGAAGATTATCCTACACAATACTTTTATCTCGTTCAATCTGACTTTACAAAACGAGAAGCAGCGGACACTTTAGCGAAACAATTGTTTGAGCTCCAAGCAATCATCGTGGCAAATGGTCATGAATTGTTAAAATTGTTAAAAGATACGACAATTGATGAAATTGATCAACTTTGGCGAGTACACGGTCAAAATCCAATTCGACTCATTAGTCTAATGTCGGAACAATTAAGGCGACATAAACGTTCTTATATTGTGTTTGTCGGTTCAATCTGGGGAACGACAGGTGCAGCGAACGAAGTGATTTACTCGACCGTTAAAGGAGCACAACATGCTTTTGTTAAAGCATATGCTAAAGAAGCAGCACCTTTAGGGATTCGAGTTAACGGTATTGCACCTGGTTGGATTGAAACGAAAATGAATGCGCAATTTACAGAAGAAGAACGAAAAATAGCGACGGATGTTATACCATTGCGCGAAATTGGAAAACCAGAAGACGTAGCAGAAGTCGTTCAATTTTTACTGAGTGGCCGAGCTGATTATATGACGGGCCAAATATTAAACGTAAATGGCGGTTGGTTTATCGGTTAAATGTACATACTTTCCCTTTTCACATGTATCGTTATCAGATATGATAAGGGTAGGGATTAAAAAAGGGAGTGTGCAACGTGAGCGAATGGTATTTAGAGTACGAAATCGTCATCGATCGTCCAGGACTACTCGGAGATATGGCATCATTACTCGGTATGTTGCGTGTGAATATTGTGACGATTAACGGTGTCGGACAGAATCGTCGTGTGATGTTAATTCGTTCGGACAACGAATATCAAGTCAAACGGTTTGAACTGATTGCTTCAACGATGGATGCTGTTGCGATTCGGAAAATTCGAAAGCCGCGACTGCGCGACCGGTTAACGGTTCGACATGGGAAATATATCGACTGTGTCGATGATCAATGTGACCGTCGTGTTTATCGTTTCGTCCGGAGTGAAATTGGAATTTTAGTCGATTTCATGGCAGAATTGTTCAAAAAAGAAGGGCATAAACTAATCGGCGTGCGTGGAATGCCACGTGTAGGAAAAACAGAATCAATCGTTGCAGCGAGTGTTTCAGCGAATAAAAGGTGGGTCTTTTTATCATCCACATTGTTAAAGCAAACCGTTCGCGATCGACTCGTAGGAGATGAGTTTTCTCCAAACAATATTTTCATTTTAGACGGTGTTGTTACGAAAAGAGCAGGAGACGAACGTCATTTACAACTCGTACGTGAAATGATGCAACTTCCAGCTGTTAAAGTAGTCGAACATCCAGATATGTTTATTGAGCAAACTGATTATACGTTAGATGATTTTGATTACATTATCGAACTACGTACATCACCAGAAGAAGAAATTACGTACGAACCACTTAAACGGAATGACGCCTTTCATGGCGGCAGTTTTAATATGTTTAACTTTTAAAAAGGCAGGTGTTCATCGTGACCGGATTAGGGGAACGTTTAAAAGAAGCGAGAATTGCAAAAGGATTAACGTTAGATGATTTACAAGAAATGACGAAAATTCAAAAGCGATATCTTGCAGGAATTGAAGAAGAAGATTATTCAAAAATGCCAGGTGCATTTTATGTTCGTGCATTTATTAAACAATATGCAGAAGCTGTTGATTTAGATCCAGATGAAGTGTTAGCGATGTATCGAGAAAGTTCGAAAGAAGAAGAAGTAGAACAAAAGGAAGAAGACCAACAAGTTGTAACAGAACCGTTACAAAAACCGAGTCGCCTTCAATCGAATGATGCATTACGTGAGCTGTTACCGAAAGTAGCCGTTGCATTTGGGATTGTCGTTATCGTTGTCATTATTTATTTCGTATATAAAGCAGCAACGGATCAACCACCGAAAGAAACCGATTTAAATAGTGGAAAAGAAGTACAAGTAGAACAACCTGAACAAAAAGAAGAACCAAAAGAGCAACCCGTCGTAGAAGAACCGAAAGAAGAGCCAAAAGAATTAGAAGAACCAGAAGAACCAGAAAACACATCAGGTAAATTAGAGCTCGTTTCAACAGTAGGTGAAACATCTACGTACCGTTTAACGGATGCAACGATATTTAATATTACAATACGTACGTCCAATGACTCTTGGATTGGCGTAACAGATGAAAATGGCGCTGAACATTTACC
>JASLJC010000075.1 GCA_030152585.1 Savagea sp.
CGAGCTCCTCCAACCCATTGTGCTGTCATAGAAGCGAATAAAAAAATTGTAATCGCAGCGGCAGAAAGTAAGACGAGAGCATCACTTCGATAACGGACTTTTAAAAAGTCGATCAATGTAATCGTATTAAACTTGCGTGAAATAATCGCAAACTTTTTTCCAAGAACCATTAAAACGAAATATCCTGCAGGAAGTTGAGCCATTGCGAGTAAAACCCAGCCGAGTCCCTGGGTGTAAGCAACTCCCGGTCCTCCGATAAAACTACTAGCACTTCCATAAGTCGCAATCATCGTCATCGCGAGAATAAACCCGCCCATTTCGCGACCGCCTAAAAAATATTCTTGTAAAAAATTGTCCGAATTTCGTACTTGTCGGTTCGCCCATACCCCAATCGCAAAAATTAAAGTGAGAAATAGAACGAACGGTACGATAACTTGCCAATGTATCATTTGTCTTCCTCCTCGTCCTCAAACGACACATCGGTAAAGAAAAACCGAATGACGACGATGAGTAAAATAATCATGAACAATGTACCTGCCATCGTACTATAAAAAAACCAAGCAGGAAATCCGAGAATATACGTATATTCTGCGGGGTCTTTGCTACCAAGTCCGTAAGCGAAACCGAACCAAATGGCAAAGTTAATGAATACAAGTCCGATACCAATTAGTGCTTCTTTGTTTGCAATTTTAAAGCGTGGATCTTGTTTCATAATAAAACCTCCTCTAAATATAATAATGTACGCCTTTTAAAATGATACGATAAAATTTCATTAGAATATCCTTCGTATCTAATAGCAATAATGAGAAAGACGTACGTCGTTATTGTACATAGTTTTGCCACAATTGAAAAGATGAAAAATAAAAAACGTATGGAAATATTTCCATACGTTTTGATAGACAATATTAGAAAGGTCCGTACTGAATAGCAGTTGCGATAAAGATGAAAATCGATCCGACGACCATCCAAATGAGAAGTAATGGGAAAACGAAACGTACCCATTGTGTCCATTTAATTCCACCTACTGCTAATACAGCCATTAAAACACCAGATGTCGGTGTAATAATATTTGTAAATCCATCTCCGAGCATTAAAATTAATGCCCCTGTTTGACGAGTAATGCCAAGTAGGTCAACAATCGGTACCATTAAAGGCATGACGATAGCAGCTTGCCCTGTACCGGATGTGACTAAAATGTTGAAAAGTAAGTTGAAAATATATAAAAGTTGTGCCCCTGCATATAATCCGACAGAATCTAATGGAATTAACGCATAGTGAACGATCGTATCGAGTACGCTACCATTTTCTAAAATGACGATAACAGCACGTGCTAATCCGACGACTAATGCTCCGTAGACGATTCCTTGTGCCCCTTTAATAAAACGGTGAACAAACTCGTTCGGCGAAATTTTTGCAATTGCAGCAATGACAATCCCCATAATGATAAAAATACCAGATAATTGTGTAATGCCCCAACCTTTTGTGAATGCCCCATAAATAAAGAAAGCAATAAACCCAAGAAACGTTAATAAGATGAAAATTTGACGTTTCGTAATTTTTTGTCCATCGTACTCTCGCACTTCTAAATCAGATGAGAACAATTCGTCTCCCATATGTGAAGCAGCAGGATTGAGTTTTACTTTTTTTGCATAACGATTAATATATGTGATCGTTATAGTAATTAAAACGATGAATAAAATAATTCGTAACCACATACCAGAGAAAAGTGGTAATTCTGCAATCGTTTGCGCGAGTCCTAAAATAGATGGATCAAAAATACCAGCAATCATTCCTGCATAATAGCCTAAATAGACAGTTGCAACTCCAACGATAGCATCTAAGTTAAGTGATCGAGCTAACGCAATTCCAATCGGAATAAATGCAATGACGGCATTTGCAGCAATACCAAGTGAAGCGAGGACTCCGAAAATTGCACTGACGACTCCGATAAGTAACATATATTGTCCTCGTGATAACTCAATTAACGTGTGTACCCCTGCATCGATAGCCCCTGTCGATTCAATTAAATAGACAATTCCACCAATAATGAAAATTAAGAAAATGATATTAGCAGCGGCTGTCATACCCGCTGGAATTGCACTAAATAAGTCGATAATCCCGGTCGGTGCTCCTTCCTTCACTTCATAACTTCCAGGTACGACTTTTGTAACATTATCGACGGTTTCTCGTTCATACTCCCCTGCCGGTAAAATATATGTGAGTCCCGCTGCTAAGACGACGATGCTGAAAATAATAATAAAAGCATCCGGCATCACGAACCGACTAAACAATGATTGTTTTTTCATCCTCATTCCCCCTAGTCAAAATAAATGCGTATCGTTTCAGTAAAAGTATCGATCCGGCACTGTCGCCAATCGATCCAATACGCGAATAAATAAATGTGTACGTTCCACGAGTGACGGAATGACTAAATATTCACGTTCACTATGTTGGCCTCCTCCAATTGGTCCCATTCCATCCAATGTTGGGATACCAAGAGCTGCTGGGAAAGAAGCATCGGAGCCTCCTCCCGTCGACGTATGACGTAAAGAAATACCAATTTTTTCAGCTTCTTTTTGTACAAATGTCACGAATCGTTCTGTTCGTTCGGTAAACGGCATCGGTGGACGGTCAATAGAACCCGTTACAACAATTTCTGTGTTCGGGATATTTGGTGTTTGGCAAATAGAACGAATGTCTCGTACAACTTGCGGACCTTGCTCAAGTAGAGACGTACGAATATCGAGTACAGCTTTTGCATTCGGTGCGATGACATTTGAAGCGACACCACCTTCAGCTTGTACAACGTTAACGTGAAGTCCGTTTTGCGGTTCAGATAAATTTTCAAACGCAATGACTTTATGCGCAAGTTCTTTAATTGCATTTCGGCCTTTATCTGGTTCAATACCCGAATGTGCGGCTTTTCCGATAACATCGACGTAATAGGTTCCTCCACCTCGTCGTGAACTAACAATCGATCCGTCTTTACGTGCCGGCTCTAAAACGAGTGCGCAGTCCTTATTTTCTGAAAATTGTTCAATAACAGCTTTAGAAGAAGGAGAACCGATTTCTTCGTCGCTATTTAAAATAATTTGCACATTATAAGCTGCATCTGGCGCATGTTTTAGTAAATAGGCAATAGAATAGTAAAGCATAACGAGGCTTGCTTTCATATCAATAACCCCAGGACCGTATGCATACTGCCCATCTACCGTAAAAGGTCTTCGTTTTGCTGTTCCTTTTTCAAACACAGTATCCATATGTCCTACGATGAGGAGGCGTGGATTTGTTGCTCGCTCGTGTTGGAACACGAGCGTATTCCCATATTGCTCACTCGTAAATGTTTGCGTCACAAAACCTAACGACTCATATTTCGTTTTGAAAAATTGTCCAATGCGATCAACACCTTCTTTGTCGTGGGAGCCACTGTCGATGTTGACGATTTCCTCTAGTGTTTG
>JASLJC010000094.1 GCA_030152585.1 Savagea sp.
GAAACCATTTATAAATTGTTTTACATTTCATTACTTCATACTCACTACTACACGGCAACATCGATTGTCCAACATAAAAACTACTTTTCAAACGTCTTTCAACGTTTAAAAAGTAGTTTATCGATTACTCTTCTTCTTTTACAACATCTGCATAATGTGTTGCAACTGTTTCTGCACACGGTGCACAGAGTTCAGGGTAAGTAGCATGTTCACCTACAGATGAACGAACCGTCCAACAACGTTCACATTTTTCGCCTTCTGCTAATGAAATATCTACTTTTGCAACTTCATATTCACGATCTAACGTATCCCATTTTACAACTTCAAAATCAGATACGATGAAAAATTGAGCATAATTTACGTCATCTTGCATATAACGTTCTTCAAATCCTTCAGGTAAAGCAATTGTCGCTTTCGCTTCTAACGATTTTCCGATTACTTTTTCGTTACGTGCTTCTTCTAACGCTTTTAAAACGTCATCACGTACGGCCATTAATTGAACGAAACGTTCTTCTAATGCCGCTTTATTTGGAATCTCTTGCACTTCTGGCATATCTGTTAATTGTACACTTTCTGCTTCTTCATGTTCTAAAAATGCCCACATTTCATCTGCTGTATGCGGTAAAATAGGAGCGATTAATTGAACGAGTGTTACGAGTGTATCGTACATAACGGTTTGCATTGCACGACGATGCGGATGATCGAATGCTTCGATATATACGACGTCTTTTGCAATGTCTAAGTAAAATGAACTTAAATCGACAGTACAGAAATTGTTCACTGCGTGATAAACCGTTGAAAACTCATAGCGATCATATGCCTCTTTTGACGTTTGTAACAAGTTTTGTAATAAGACGACCATATATTGATCGACTGGACGAAGTTGATCATATGCTACGCGATGTTCTGCTGGATTAAAATCTGCTACGTTTCCATGTAAGAAACGAAGTGTATTTCGAATTTTTCGATATACTTCTGACACTTGACGGAAGTTTTCATCTGAAACACGAACGTCTGCTGTATAATCAACAGATGATACCCATAAACGTAAAACGTCCGCTCCCATTTGATTCATCACTTTCACAGGATCGATCGTGTTTCCGAGCGATTTACTCATTTTACGACCTTTTCCATCGAGTGTAAATCCGTGACTTAAAATTCCTTTGTACGGTGCATGTCCATTCATCGCAACACTTGTCGTAAGTGATGAGTTAAACCATCCACGATATTGATCAGAACCTTCTAAATAAAGGTCTGCTGGATAACGTAATTCTTCACGTTCTACAAGTACTCCTTGGTGTGAAGAACCTGAATCGAACCAAACGTCCATAATGTCTGTTTCTTTTGTAAACTCACCGTTCGGACTGCCTGGATGTGTGAAGCCTTCTGGTAGTAACTCTTTCGTTTCTCTTTCAAACCAAACATTTGAACCGTGTTCACGGAATAAGTTGGCAACGTGATCAATCGTTTCAGGTGTAATAATCGCTTCTCCATTTTCAGCATAGAAAATTGGAAGAGGTACTCCCCATGAACGTTGACGAGAAATGACCCAGTCGCCTCGATCACGAACCATATTGTAAAGACGTGTTTCTCCCCAACTCGGTGTGAAGCTCGTTTCTTGAATCGCTTCAAGTAACTCGTTACGGAATTTTGCAATCGATGCAAACCATTGAGGTGTTGCACGATAAATAACTGGTTTTTTCGAACGCCAATCATGTGGATACGAGTGTTCAATGAATGTTAATTTTTCAAGTGCACCGACTTCTTCTAACTTTTCTGTAACCGCTTTGTTCGCATCATCGTAGAAAAGCCCTTCAAACATTGGTGCTTCTTCTGTCATAACCCCACGACTATCAACAGGCGAAAGTACGTCAAGATCATATTGACGACCGATGATATAGTCATCTTCCCCGTGTCCAGGTGCCGTATGAACACATCCTGTTCCACCATCTGCTGTAACGTGATCTCCAAGCATGACGAGTGAATCACGTTCATAAAGTGGGTGTGTCGCAACGATGCGATCGAATTGAGCCCCATCAATTTCTTCTACAATTTCGTACGTATCCCATTCAACTGCTGCAGCAACTGTTTCGACTAAGTCTTTCGCAACGACAAACTTTTTACCATTTGCTTCAACGATTGCATATACGAAATCAGGATGGACAGAAATTCCTAAGTTCGCTGGAATTGTCCAAGGTGTCGTCGTCCAAATTAAGAAGTTTACGTCTGTATCAAGTACACCTTTTCCATCTTTTACAGGGAATGCAACATAAATCGACGGCGAACGTTTATCTTGATATTCGATTTCTGCTTCTGCTAAAGCTGATTCGTTAGATGGTGACCAATAAACTGGTTTTAATCCTTTATAAATGTAACCTTTTTCAGCCATTTTACCAAACACGCGAATTTGATGCGATTCAAACTCCGGTGTCAATGTAATGTACGGATTGTCCCAATCTCCTCGTACGCCGAGTCGCTTCGATTGTTCGCGTTGTTTATCAATTTGTGTATACGCATAATCTTCACACATTTGACGATATTCTGTAATCGGCATTTCTTTACGTTTAACACCACGGTTTGACAACACTTGCTCGATCGGTAAACCGTGCGTATCCCAACCTGGCACGAATGGTGCATCGAAACCATTCATCGATTTATAACGAACGATCATATCTTTCAAAACACGGTTCATTGCATGCCCCATATGAAGATCACCGTTTGCAAATGGTGGTCCATCATGCAAAATGAACTTCGGTCGACCTGCCGTACGTTGTTGAACCTTTTCATAAATGTTCATCTCTTCCCAACGTTTTTGAAACTCTGGTTCACGATTCGGTAAATTTCCACGCATTTTAAATGCGGTTTTTGGCATTAATAACGTTTTTTTATAATTCATCGATTATGCTCTCCTTTTATTTTGCTTTTTTGACAAGAAAAAATCCCGCCCCTAAAAGGGACGAGATGAACTCGCGTTACCACCCTCGTTACAAACAGCTCATCCTGTTTGTCACTCAAGACGCATTATCGCTGCGTATACGAAATAGTGTACTTGAATTTTCCACTATTTGACTCCAGAGTGATTTTCATTCGATACCGTACTCCTAGACTCTCACTATCACTAGGTCGCTCACAGTCGTATAACGAATTACTTTCTCTTTCTTCGTCTTTGATATGCCTTTTATTATAGCATATTCCTTTTATTTTTTGAAGGTCACCGTTTTACTTTTTCGAACGACGACGTCTCGACAATGGCTCGTCTGATGTGTATGACTCTTCTTCTACTGGCGTTGGCTCGTCATACGAAGATTCCATTTTTTCTAGTTCTTCATACGGTTCTTCGTAAAGTTCTTCCTCTTCATACATCGGTTCAACATATGATGGTTCCTCTTTGTATGATTGTTCTTCTTTCGGATGAATTTTATTTAACTTTGCTTCAATATCATAATTCATTAATTCATCCCATCCGTCTGACTGTAACAGTTCAAGCTGTGCCTCGATAAGTAAACGGAAACGGTTTCGGAAAACTTTTGACTGCTTTTTCAAATCATCAATTTCTAATGTGATTTCACGTGATTTAGAAAGTGCATCATTAATAATGCGATCTGCATTTTTTTCTGCTTCTTTAATAATAATTTTTGATTCTTGTTGCGCATTTCGACGTACATCGTCTGCTGCCTCTTGTGCAATAACAATCGATTGTTGCAATGTATTTTCAATCGTATTAAAATGCGTCACTTGTTGTTCGCGATCTTCTAACTGTAATTTCAACTTTTTGTTTTCTTCAATTACGGCTTCGTAATCACGCATCACTTGTTCTAAAAACTCGTTTACTTCATCTTCATCATAACCTCGAAATCCACGACTAAACACTTTATTATGTATGTCTAATGGAGTTAATGCCATCTCAATCGCCCCTTCCGATACGTAAGTTTCATTTAGTATACAGTTTAACATATTTCATCTTCGTTTTCCGATATTTATTCGAATTTTCGACTTGCGCGTACGACCTTCAATCGTCGATACTTTATAACGTCCATGTCCTCGAATCGATAACATATCGAACGGTTCTACCGTACTCGACACGTTCGTTTCTTTTTTCCAATTTAATTGGACACGTTCGCTTTTAATTAATTTGACTGCTTGAGCACGACTTACTTTTAAAATAGAAGCAAGCAGTACGTCTAAACGTAATGCACTGACAATATGTAACTGCTCCTCCCATTCATCCGTCGGTTGTAGATAAGAATTCGGTGAAACACTTTGTAATACGATAGCGGTCTTCCCTACTTCTGTCCAACTTTGTGTGACATATGTTTCCATCTCTCGTGTAAAAGCAACTTGGACATCTCCTTCTCGTATTACAATATCTCCAAATTGTTCTCGCTCGACACCTAATGCCATCATTGAACCGAGAACATCACGGTGTTTTAGCGTCGTAAATTTTTTCGGGTAATCGATCGATGCAACATATATATGAAAATCTTGCAATGTCGGTTCAAAATAATCAGGTGCTAAAATGATACGTTGACGCTCTGCATTCGAAAATGCACCACTTTTCCAGACAGACACGTTTTTTGCACGCGCAATCGACTCAACGATAAACTGTTGTCTCGGGTCTAAAAATGGCAATCGTTTCGGTGCATAATAATCGTCTACCTCTTCTACCCAATCGATGACACGCTCTATAAAAGGTACTTCTTCTTTTCGGAAATGTTGAAAGAGTTCCACTAGACTACCTTCTCCTTTTCATGACGTTCTGTCGATTTTAAAAATACGAGTAACGTCTAAAGAGACGCTCTCGTATTTGGATTACATAAAGAAACTGACTAACATGTAAAACCCTGCTCGAATTAAGCTTAACGCTAAAATAGCTACAATTGGTGAAAAATCAATCATACCGAGAGGGGGAATAATTTTACGGAAAACTTCTAAATACGGTTCTGTCATTTTTGCTAACCATTGGCCGATTGACGTCTCACGTGATGCTGGAACCCAAGACATTAAAATATAAACAATAATCATCCACGTGTAAATCGTAAAACCGAGATCAACAGCTCTAATTAATAAATCCATTGTACACCTCACCTATTTGAGTCTAAATACTTCGTAATTTCTCCTGTTACTTCTACATTTTCAGGTGTGCATAAAAAAATATCTTTTCCAATTCGTTGAATCTCACCCGAAATTGCGTAGACTGTACCACTTAAAAAATCAATGATACGCCAACCTTCTGTCTGATCAATTTGTTGTAAATTGACAATGACTGCTTTTTTCTTTTTCAATTGATCCGCAATTTGTAATGCTTCAGCATAAGCACGTGGTTCTACGAGCACGACTTTTGCTGTCGTTTTAGCTGATTGTAAACTGACGACGGTAGGCTTTTGTTTCGATTGCGGTTCATTTGGCGTTTGTTGCGTCATTTGATGGGTGCGCTCCTTTTGTTCTCGCTGTTCATACGCTCGGCGTTCTTCTTTAGGTTGTCGTGGCGATTGTTCAGAAGAGGTTACATCTTCTTCATAATCCTCTTCTAATTCGAACCATTTTTCGAATTTTTTTCGTATACTCATCGTTACGCCTCCTCTTCAGAACCGACTAACGCTGTCCCGATACGTACATAAGTCGCTCCTTCTTCAATCGCAATTTCGAAGTCGTTGGACATGCCCATCGATAATTCCGTGCACGGCGCATGTACAAATTGACACGCACGCATATCGTCACGCAATTGACGCAGTGAACGGAAATAATGACGTAACTCTTCTTCCGACGCTCCATAAGGCGCCATCGTCATTAATCCGATGACATGTACATTCGGATATTGTTGTAACGCAATTAGAAACGGCTCTACTTCATTTGGTGCTAAACCTGATTTTGAAGCTTCTCCTGATACATTTACTTGTACAAAACAATCAATCGGCTTAGATGCTCGCTTATCGATTTGCTTCGCAACACTTAAACGATCGACAGAATGAATGACCGATACGTCTTCGATAATATCTTTTACTTTACGGCTTTGTAAATTCCCGATAAAATGCCACTTCACATGTTCTCCTCGCACAGTAGATACTTTACGAACGAGGTGTTCAGTACGATTTTCACCGAGGTGTTGAATGTTTTCATCTACAAATTGTTGTGTCCGTTCATCTGAAATGGATTTCGTAACAGCGACTAATGTAATCTCCTCTCGCTGGCGGTTTGAACGAAGACACGCTTCTTCTATTCGACGCTCAATCTCTTCTATACGTTCTTTCACCATAATCCTCCATTCCACCTTCATTGTCTCTATTGTAACAAGTTCATTTCAACCTGTCACTGAAACCGTTTTTTCTTTTACAAATTAAAAACCATCCCATTCAGAGAAATACGGATGAACGATAATCGTCATACGATTATTGAACAAACGTATCGAATTCTTCATGGAATGGCTGAAACGATGTTTTATCGACGATTGCGATTGCGTAAAAATGTCGGGACATCGAGTGGATCTTCACTTGTTGGTTGCGGTGATGTCGGACGTGTCACTTTCGGTGTATCCTGCGTTTCTTGATGAATTGTTTTCGTCTCTTGCTTCGGTTCAGATTTAGAACGGAAAGTTGGACGTGATTTTTGTTGATGTCCTGCTGCTAACTGTTCTTCTGTAAATCCGGTTGCAATAACCGTCACAATAATCTCTTCTTTTAAATCTTCATTGATTACTGCTCCGAAAATCATATTCACTTCTTCATCTGATGCTGTTGACACGATTTCAGCCGCTTCTTGTACTTCAAACAAACTCAAATCTGTACCACCTGTAATGTTTAATAAAACACCTTTTGCACCGTCAATTGACGTTTCAAGTAGTGGGCTAGAAATAGCTTTTTTCGCGGCTTCTGCTGCGCGACTTTCTCCCGTCGCCATACCGATTCCCATTAAAGCTGACCCTTTGTCTGACATAATCGTTTTGACGTCTGCAAAGTCTAAGTTAATTAACCCAGGTACTGCGATTAAATCTGAAATCCCTTGTACCCCTTGACGTAACACATTATCCGCTTCGCGGAATGCTTCAATCATCGGTGTACTCTTATCGACGATTTCAAGTAATCGATCGTTCGGAATAACAATTAGCGTATCGACAGCTTCTTTCATCGACGTAATACCATTAATGGCATGCGTTGAACGTTTACGTCCTTCAAAACTAAATGGACGTGTGACAACACCTACTGTTAATGCACCTAAATCTTTAGAAATTTGAGCGATGATTGGTGCAGCACCTGTACCAGTACCTCCACCCATTCCAGCGGTCACGAAAACCATATCCGCTCCACGTAATGCCTCTTCAATTTGTTCTTTGCTCTCTTCTGCTGCTTTTTTACCTACTTCAGGGTTTGCACCTGCTCCGAGCCCACGCGTTAACTTTGTACCAATTTGCAATTTTACTTCCGCTTGGCACAACTTTAAAGCTTGCGCATCGGTATTCACCGCAATAAACTCTACACCTTTTACTCCGTGTTCAATCATTCGGTTTACCGCGTTATTCCCACCACCACCGACACCGATCACTTTAATTACTGCGAGTGCATCTATATTCGTATCGAATTCAAGCATCCTTTTTCCTCCTAAACTGTCCATCTATACCTTTTATTTATTCAAAAAAGTTCGTAAAGAACCGTTTCGTACGTTCAACTATCGTTCCTTTACGTTCTCGACGACGAGGTTCTTCTTCATAATAATCATCATAATCGTCGTCATCGTCGAAGAATTCGTGTTCTTCTACAAAAGAATCGGAACGTTCATCGACGACAGGCGCTGCTTTTGTACCGAAAAACCGATCTTCTGCTGCAGCATATTGAATGAGACCGACTGACGTCGTATACATTGGTTCACGAACACCTAAATAAGTTGGAACGTGGATACGTACTCGTGTTTTCAATACGTCTACTGCTAGTGGTAAAATTCCTTCTAATTTCGTCGTACCGCCTGTTAAAACGATTCCACCAGGTAAATCATCTACGCCCATATCGTATAACTCTTGAAGAATATATTCAAACAATTCTTCAAGGCGCGCTTCAATAATATGAGAAACTTCCTTTTGACTGTACTGTTCGGTCGTACTCGAACTAATCGATACGACATCAAACACTTCTTCTGCAGATGCATCGTTCGAATATGCGTGACCAAATTCGTATTGAATTTTTCTCGCTTCTTCTGTCGGTGTTTTTAAAACAATTGCAATATCTTTTGTCACATGTTCGCCACCGATTGGAATAATCGTCGTTCGAATGAGATGACGCTCTTCAAATAAAGATACTGTCGTCGTGTCACCGCCGATGTCAATAAAAGCTGTGCCATGATTAATTTCATCCTTCGTTAAAGCGAATGTACCTGCTGCAAGCGGCTGTAAATAAATTTCACGAATCGTAAGTCCTGCTCGTTCTACGCAACGTAAAATATTATGTATCAGCGTCTTTGAAGCCGTAATGAGAAGTCCTTCCATTTCAAGACGGACACCTAACATTCCTCGCGGATCTTCAATCTCATCATAGTCATCTACTTTAAATTGTTTCGGTACGACATTGACAATCTCTCTATCGGGAGAAACAGACATCACTTGCGCTGAGTCAATTACACGCATTAAATCGTCGTCTGTAATTTCTTGATTTTCTGAATTAACGGCAACGACTCCTTTTACCGGTTGCAATTGAATATCGTTCGCTGGAATACCGAGCACAACTTCTCGAACTGTTCGTCCTGTCATTTGCTCTGCTTCTGCTACCGCTTCTTCAATTGAACGTACGGTCGCATCGATATCGACAATGGTCCCTTTGCGGATTCCGTCTGAATGAACGTTTCCGACTCCGATTACATGTAATGTTTTTCCGTCCATTTCACCGATTAAAACTTTTACGGTTGAAGAACCGATATCGAGTGACACATACATTGATGATTCTTCCATCCTTTGGACACCTCCTATAAAAAAACTCGTTAGTTCCTATTCTATTGTATTTCTTCACTATTGTCTAAAGTTTTTCATTTTTCATTTTCTTAAGTCTTTTCTTCGGTTGACGTACGATTCCGTGTGGTCCATTTCGTTAATAAAATACGACGAATAACCGCGATATTTTGAAATAAACGAACACCGAAAGCGAAAATCGCAGCTAAATAGAGATCAACTCCGAGATGAACACCGAGAAATGCTAACGCAATCGCTAATGATAAATTGAAGAAAAAACCTGAAATAAATAGTTTATCGTCGTATACGTGTTGTAAATGTGCGCGTATACCGCCGATTAACGCATCTAATGCAGCGAGTACAGCAATAGATAAATAACTGCTATAAGCTGCTGATATTTGAATATCTGATAGTAAACCTAACGCGATACCAAAAATTAAACCTAATATCGGTAACCACATTTTATTGCTCTCCTTTCGGTAACTCGCGTAAATAATCATTACGTACCGAAATAGTGCTTCCTCTTAACCGAAAAGGCTGTTGAGATTTTTCGATCGTCATCGTTAAATTATCGACATAAAACTCATCTATTAGTCGAGAAGAAGATAAATAATTGTATACTTTGTCTGTCGTTTCCTCATCTTCAGTTAAAATATAAATATAAAAGGGCGGACTTTTCACTTCACTACCATTTACTGTCGTGACGCCATTAATATCGCGAATTGCACTTAATGTCGTATAACGCTTCCCATCAATATCTAGTGTAATGCCTGGAATTTGATGAATGTCGTTTACAAAGCGCATTAATAAGTCCGTGGATATTCCTTGGATATTTTCACCAAGCGCTATTGCTTCGTCTGATGGTGCGACCGTTACAATCAATCCTTCACCTTCTAAGTCGGTTGCACCGATACGTTGACGTAGCTGATCGACTGTCTCTTTCAACGCTTGTTCTTCCGCACCACTTTGAAGGGTTTCATACTTACGATACGTTTCATCTAACTGCTCTAAAGTCGTTAATAAATTCGAGTGGTCTCTTTTTTCATCCGTTAATTCGTCTCTTAATTCCCATAAATCCCGCGTATCTCGTTCAGGCAGATCTGTCATCGTATTGTATTGCAAAGCAAAGAGAAATCCGAGAACAAATAAAATGAATGTAAACGCGCTCACTTTTTTTGATTTCATCGTATAACTCCTTCTTGATAAATCTCAGGTAACTGAATCGTTTTTGCTTCGATTTCAACGACAATATTATCGCCTTTTAACCAATCAACAATTCCACCTTTTAATTGCAATGCCGATAATAATGTTTTTTGTGAACCGACTGCCTCAATAACAAACGGTTCGGGGGAAGTTTTGCCGTCGATCGTAATAACAGGACCTGTACACTTGATCGAAGAGTTTGCATGGAGTCGGTGTCCGTTAATGGCAATGCCTTCAGCCCCGGTAATTTTTAACTCGTTCACAACACGTAACACGTGACTTTCGTGAACGATATAATCATTCGGATTTTGTGTACTCGGATCATATGCAGCGTCTTTTAACGTAACAGATACGCCTTCTCCCACTGCAGGTAAATCCCCTAACACTAAACGTAGACGTTTCGCTTCTTGAACAAGTTTCTCTTGACTATCTGTTCCCTTCGACATCTCAAATTCTTTTTGACGGATGAGTCTCGTCTTTTCATTCACTTCGTCGCGTAATTGTTTATTACGCTCTTGTTGTTGAATGAGTTCTTCACGATAACGCTCCTCTTGAACGAGAGCGAGCGGTTGATACGTATGATGATTTTCGTTCGTCCCTAATGTTCGATATGAAAAAGCAAATAAAAATCCGAGCACTAAAAATGTTAAAGAAAGAGCAATAGAACGGTTTTTTTGTTGACGTTTAGTCGAACGGCTCTTCCTCTTCTTGCTCATTAAACGATTCTTCGGACGCATTCGATTCATCTACTCCTTCCTCCTTTCCATACACTTGGCTATATGGAGTGAAGAAAGCACCTACTTCTATATCTAATACTCCTTTTTCGTCCGTATCTAGTTGTGCGATCATCTCCGGATAATATTTCAGTTTCTCTGGAAAATCAAACAACAAAGCGCGCACTTCATTCCCGTCATCCATATAAATCGTAATTTTATCATCGGCTTCTTCCGGATAATAATTAATTTCAGAAATTAATTCGTAAATTGACGGCGACATTTGTTCCAATTGACGGGCTACTTTTTTTAAAGCTTTATCTTTTTTATGAAAGTTTGATAAAATAGGCAGTTTACGTGATGTGTCGATTGACGGACGCTTTAACATATGACCATTACTTAATAGTAATTCAAATGTTTCTTTCTTTTCGACGTACGCAATCGCTTTCCACTCTTTAATATAAAACTGTACGGTACGATCCCATTTTCTTTTTACTGTGACCTCATTCACTACTTCATTTTTTTCTAACGTTTTTGCTACATCCTTTGCTCGAAATCCCCATAACGAATCTCCGATAATAATGCCGCTATCAATGACATATTGCTCCGGCTTCAATAATTGAGCACCGCTTACTTCAAAACGAGCTACTTTACTTAAAGGCGTTTGGAAATAAACGATCCCCACTACGATAAGAAAGGCAACAGTGAGCAAACCGAGCACCCGTTTGTTCGCACGTCGTCGTCGTTTTTTTCCGACTTCGGGAATATGTTGTTCAATATCTACTACTTTCCGTTGACGTCTCACTTACCTCGCTCCTATCTTTTTATTCCGTTAAACGTTCAATCGCTGCAATAAAACGTTCACCACGTTCTTCAAAACTCTTATACTCATCCCAACTTGCACACGATGGGGAAAGTAATACGACTTCACCTGGTTTCGCTAATTGTGTTGCACGTCGAACTGCCTCTTCCATCGAATGTGCTTCTTTCACATCTTTTACCCCGACAGCATGCCCAAATGAAGCTAAGCGGGATTTCGTTTCACCTATCGTCGTTAACGATGCAACGTGAGTCATATGCGGACGTAACGTTTCAAAACTATGTTGACGATCGAGACCCCCTGCTATGAGATGGATCGGACGTTTAAACGAAGAAAGGGCACTTTTCGTCGCTAACGTATTTGTCGCTTTTGAGTCATTATAAAACTGAATTCCTTGCCATTCACGAACGAACTGCATACGATGTTTTACACCTGTAAATGAACTAAGTACATGATGAATGGCTTCTTCTTCACAATTTAAGAGTAAAGCTGCGGCAGTCGCTGCGGCAATATTCTCTAAATTATGTTGACCCGGTAATAAAATCGTTGCTCTTTCAACTAATGGCTCACCTTGCCAATAAAGATACGTATCATCTGCTGAAATCCCTTCTTCTTTTTTACCTTGCAACGAAAAAGGGATCGATGTCGCTTTCGTATCTTTTGCAATAGCGACGAGTTCTGCTTGATCCGCATTGTAAATAAAGTAATCATTTTCGGATTGGTTTTCTGTAATGCGCGCTTTTGCTTGACGATACTGCTCGCGACTACCATGGTAATCTAAATGCGCATCATATAAATTCGTCCAAATTGAAATATGCGGTCTAAATGTTTCAATACCCATTAATTGAAATGATGACACTTCTAATATTAAAATTTCTTCTTCAGTCATTTTCGGTGCAACAGATGATGCAACCGTTCCAATATTCCCTGCAAGTATCGGATTTTTTTCCCCGATGTTTAACATATGATAAAGAAGAGTCGTCGTTGTCGTTTTTCCATTTGAACCTGTAATCGCAACAATCGGCGCACGACTCACTAAATAAGCGAGTTCAATTTCAGTCCAAATCGGAATTCCCCGTTCTAACGCTCGCTTTAATACGATATTTGTATAAGGTATGCCTGGATTTTTAACGATTAAATCATACGCTCCTTCGACAATTTCTTCTGGGTGGCTCCCTGTAATAACTGTTATTCCTAATGAACGTAAACGTGCCGCTCGTTCTTCATCTTCTTTCAAGTCATTTACAATGACACGCGCGCCTAATGCATGTAATAAAGTCGCTGCAGACTCGCCACTTTTTGCAAGTCCTAAAACGAGCACAGTCGTTTCTTGCCAATTAGGCATCGTTTTCATTTTCATCTATAATACCTCCAGTAACACAACAATTGACGTGACAATTAAGCCAACAGCCCAAAAAACATAAACGACTTTACGTTCTGACCATCCCGAAAGCTCAAAATGGTGATGTAAAGGGCTCATTTTGAAAATACGGCGTCCTGTTAATTTGAAACTTGTCACTTGTATCATGACAGATAACGTTTCGGCGACGTATACAATTCCAATAAACAATAAAAGTAATTCCATGTCCAAGACGATTGAAATCATCGCAAGTAATCCACCGAGCGCTAAAGAACCCGTATCACCCATAAACACTTTCGCTGGCTTACGGTTGAAATATAAAAATCCGAGCATTGCTCCTACGACAATAATTGCAAAAAATGCAACGTCTAATCGTTCTACAAAAAAGGCTAACAGAGCGAACGCCCCAAAAGAAATAACTGTACTTCCGGCAACGAGTCCATCCAATCCGTCTGTTAAGTTGACAGCATTCGAAAAACCGACGAGCCAAAATACAAGAAACAATACATAAAATATACCGAGGTCAATCGATAACGATGTAAACGGTATCGTTAGTGTTGTCGAATAGTCCGTCATTTGTAATAAAAAATAAGCGATAATACCGACAACGATTTGGCCGATTAATTTTTGAATCGACGTTAAGCCTAAATTACGTTTCATTACAACGATAATAAAGTCATCTAAAAAACCAATGAGTGCATATCCGACAAACACGAGAAGTAAAATACCGATTGTCGGTGTCCACATTCCGTATACGACGGACAAAATAATCGTCGTCAACGTTATAGAGAAGAAGAAAATCAGTCCACCCATCGTTGGGGTTCCTGCTTTTTGCATATGAGAAGCCGGTCCTTCTTCTCGAATTGTTTGACCAAACTTCATACGATGCAATATAGGTATTGCACGATATCCTATTAAAATCGTTACACTTAGCGCAACGAGCAGCGTTACACTCATCATCCATACTGACATTTGTTTCTTCCTCTACTTTCTCTCAAACAAGGAGAAGAGTTTACTCTTCTCCTTCGTTTTCCTCATAATTAATTTTTTGTTCATATTGTACTGCAGGGCTTTCTAATTGAATCATAATTGGTTCATCCGGTGGTACTACTGCTCCGCTTGATATGCTTTGAGCGACGACATATCCTTCTCCACTCATTCGAATATCTAAATTAGATAATGCTTTGTATGACAACATCATCTTTTTCGACCAACCAGTAAAATCTGGCAATGTGACCAGTCCTTCTGCTTTCACTAAAACATGCGACTTAGGCGGTAGCTTTGCCTCTGCTGATGGATACTGTTCCACTACTTTTTCGCCATCACCGATTCGTGTCGGTACAAATCCTTGTTCAGCCAATGCTTGCATTGCTTCTTCTACCGATTGTCCTTTTACATCTGGCATCGTTTTTGCTTCTACAACCGGTACTTCTTTCGGCTTTACATTTAAATGCTTTAAACTGTTGTTCATAACAGCTGTAAACAATTTTGCTACCGGTATACCTCCGTATTCATTCCACGGCAAAGTCGGTTGTTGAATGCTAACGAACATAATCAATTTTGGATCATCAATCGGCGCCATTCCTAAAAATGAATATAAATATTGTCCGCGACCTGCAATATATCCTGAGCCATCTTTTTTCGGAATTTGAGCAGTACCCGTCTTTCCTCCGACATCGTAGTTCCCAAGTGCAAAGGGTTGTCCGGTACCGTGTGGAGCAGTGACGGTTGTTGCTAATACTTCTCTTACTTGTTTTGCTGTTTCAGCAGAAATTGGCATCCCTTTTTGTTCCGGCTTATTTTCCAAAATGACTTTGTTATCTTTGTTCGGATCTATAATCGATCGAATTAAATACGGCTTCATCATTTTACCATCATTCGCAATCGCTGTAGCCGCTTGAATCATTTGAATCGGTGTTACAGTAGATCCTTGTCCGTACGATGTCGTGAGTCGTTCTGCTGGATACGTATCTAAAATAATACCACTTGCCTCACCAGGCAAATCGATACCGACCGGTTGACCAAAGCCGAAATCGTGTACATATTCAATGAACCGCTTATCGCCGATTCGTTCAAGTAAATACGCCATCGAAACGTTAGAAGAACGTTGAAATCCTTCTAAAAATGAAATCGTTCCCCAACCTGTTTTGTTCACATCCCGAATGACTCGATCATATACTTTATATTGTCCTGATTTAAAGTAGTCGTTCGGACGCCACTTACCTTCTTCAATTGCAGCAGCTAATGTAAACATTTTCATCGTAGAGCCCGGCTCAATCGTATTTTCGACCGCTTCATTTAACCAATTCGTCGATAAGCCCTCACGTGTCGCAGGATCAAATGTCGGTCGTTGACTCATGGCAAGTATTTCACCTGTTTTTGCATCTGCTAATACGAGCGTCATCGCAACAGGGTTGTACTGCTTATAGACTTCTGTCATTTCATTTTCAACTAAATTTTGAATCGTTTGTTCCAGCGTCAATTGAATATTATATCCATCTTGTGCAGGTTTGACGACTTTCTCTTTTTGAGGAAATAAATATCCCCAACGATCGCGTTCAAAATTCAGTGATCCATTTTTTCCACTCAATTGTTCATCAAACGTTTTTTCTAACCCCATTTTCCCTACGGTTATTCGTTGTAACTTACCTTCTTTTTCGATTTCTTCTTCAGCCGCATAACCGATCAAATGCGAAGCAAATTCATTGTTTGGATAAAAACGTTTTTTCTCTTCCGTAAAACGAATACTATAAATTTCAGCTTCTTCTAGATCTTTTCGTAATGCTTTCACTTGCGCGTGACTCAAGTCACGCCCCCTAACACCAAACTCTACTTGATATAATTTCTTCTCTTGCCCTTTGCGTAGCCGTTCTTCAATTTCTTCTTCAGATAACGACAAATGACGTGCTAACACTTCGGCTGTTTTTTTAGGGTCAACAACGTGCAAATCACGATCGGCATTTTCTGATGCATCTTCACTCGTTACAGCAGCGATACGATAACTTAACGTATCAGAAGCAATCACCTTATTATTACGATCCAGTATTTCACCACGGTTCGCTTGAATAATACTATATTGCTCATGTCGAGCCGATGCTTGTTCTTTTAATTGTTCTCCACGTGCTACACCGGTTGCCTGAATTTGAAA
>JASLJC010000101.1 GCA_030152585.1 Savagea sp.
ATTTCGAATTACCGGTACAGCGCTTCGAACTGCTGTGGTCACTTTGTTTAGCCAATTGATGAAAGAGATAATGAAAAAGTTAATTCGCTGGCTACAATCTGCAAATAAAACGTTTCATTCTTTGCTTACTTCTATTAAACAAGCATTACAATCTTTTTTAACAAACTTGAAAGCCACAGTATTAAATGTTAGTGAATCGGTTTTAACGACGATTTTAACGTCGATATTCGGTCCAATTGTACGTCTATTTAAAAGTTTCATTCTTCTATTCAAAACAGGATGGCGATCATTGAAAGATGCTTTTCATTATTTAACAGACCCGAACAATCAAGACCAACCATTAAGCATTCGATTGGCAGAAGTCGGAAAAATTGTAACGGCTAGCTTGAGTGCAATGGGAGCTATCGTATTATCTGAAGTCATTGAAAAAACATTAATGACCATTCCTTTGTTAGCATTTGAAATACCGTTTTTAGGAAGTATCGGGAGTTTATTAGGTTTATTTTTAGGTGGTGCGATGAGTGGAATATTTGGAGCTATCGTAATTCACAAAATCGATACTTATAGTAAAGAGAAGCAAAAAGAATACAATACGATAAAACGAATCGATCAAGGGAATGATATTTTGAAATTACAGCAAGTGTATACCGAAACGAAACAGCAGAATTTGCAAATATCGAAAAAGCAAATGCAACAATCAATCATCCAGCGGCATACTACAGCACGAGAACAAGCCGAAACATCTTTGCAAAATATGATGAGCAATGCTGCAATGATTGAAGAGCATACAAAGCAAAATCAAGAACTCGAACGATCGATAGACGATATAGAAAAAATGATGAAAAAATTATCAGAATAAGACGGAGAAAATAATGAAGAAATTAAAAATAAACAAGAAAAAGTTTGAAGCCGCAAAAAAGAGAATAAAAGAAATTTCTGAACGAGACAATGGTGTTGCCAAACTATCTAAAGTAGATGAAAAACGGTTTTTAGGTCTCATTCATTATAAAGTGACCGGTTCTGATTTGAACCATTTAACGACAGAAGTTCAAAAAAACTTAATCCAACTGAGTAAATGGAATGCTCAAGTACTTCAGGAGTTCGGTGAAATATACAATGCGTTAGAAGTCTTAGACAAAGAATATATCGCAAGTATTTTAGTTTCAATTAGAGGAGCAGAAGAAGCGAGCCATCAAGCGAAAATAGCAAGTGACCAAGCAAATAAGGCACACGAAGGAATGAAACGAGTATTAGAAACACAAAAACAATCTATTGCGATGTTATTAGAATTCAAACGAGATTTAGAAAAATATAAGCATTTGCAACGAATTGATGAAGTGTGGGAAGATACACGTCATTTTCAAACGACATTACAATCATTTGATCGAGAAGTAAGCGACATTCAAAAAACATTACGTACCGTAAATAATCAATTTCATGAACAAAAACAACGACTAAAGCGTTTAATTCATTTACCGGATATTGATGAAACGTGGCAGGAAGTCCAATTGTTAAAAAAGACGCAACATGAAGTTGACGATGCCATTAAGCAACAGGCGGATGCTCATTATCATTTATCGGAACAGCTCGATACACTTGAACAGATATCACAAAAACAACTGGAATCAATCAAAAACAAAACGGATCAACGTATTACTCAACATGAACAACAGTTTCATCATTTATTTGAAATGAATGAAAAACATCAACAAGCTTTGCAAGCGCTTGAAAAATTTCAAAAACGTTTACAACAGCTTCATCACTTATTTGATATTGATGCAATTCAGCGAAAGCAACAAGAATTAGCAGGAGTTGTCGAGGCGATACAAGGAGAAATTCTTTATTTATTCGAACAAGTGAAGAAATTCAATGATGACATCGTTCAATTGCAGTCTTTTCAGCGATCTGTTCAACAGATGGAACATTTATACGATATTGATTTGTTGTGGAATCAGTGCCGACAAACGAACGATGAGTTAAAAGAAAAAGTAGAAGAAAGTCAACACGAACGCCAACAGTTAAAAGAAAAATGGATCGAACAACAAAAGACATACGATGAATCGATTCAATCGTTACAGAGAAAATCGAAAGTTGCGTATTGTATAGCTGGTGGATCATTATTTTTAACAATCGTTCAAATGACACTTCTCGTATTGGGGATTTTATAATGAAAAATAAATATGAAAAATGTTTTTTAGAAAGCGTTTCAACATTCGATGCATTGGCGAATCGTCAAGGTGAAATCGTTTTACTCGCTTCAGCGATTACAGAACAACTACAAGATTCAGACGTAGTTACTTTTTTAAGCGAAATTTATAAAGAAGCAGAAGAACAAAATACTGCCGAAATGCAAGCACTCGTTCAATATGTAAAAGAAAGTTTCATCCAATATTACGGATATCGCATGGTAACACGTATATATGAAGAACAACTGTCAACGTATGAAGACGACCGACGTACATTGGATGAATTGCTTTCTGAACTACATGGACTGATCGGTTTACAAAATGTGAAAGAAGCCGTTCATCGATTAATCGCTTATCAGCGCATTCAACAATTGCGACGAGCTGAACAATTAACGGCAGAGAAAAACACATTACATTTAGCGTTTTTAGGAAATCCCGGGACAGGGAAAACGACAGTTGCACGGATTATCGGAAAAATGTATCAACAACTCGGATTGCTGTCGAGAGGACATTTTCTTGAAGTCTCTCGAACAGACTTGATTGCAGGGTATCAAGGACAAACGGCATTAAAAGTAAAAGAGGTAATTGAACGAGCGGTCGGCGGCGTTTTGTTTATCGATGAGGCTTACAGTATAACTGAAAATGATCGCTCCGACTCTTACGGAAAAGAAGCATTAACTGAACTTACAAAAGCGTTAGAAGATTATCGAGATGATCTCGTCGTTATCGTGGCAGGGTATACCGAGCTCATGAATGACTTTTTCAGCGCTAACCCAGGACTTCACTCTCGATTTAATACGTTTTTATATTTTGATGATTATAATGTCGAAGAGATTGAACATATTTTTTTAAACGTATGTGCTAAAAACGATTATATCGTACAAGATGATGCGCTTGAGTCTATTCGCTCGATTATCACATTAGAAAAAGAAAAGAAAGAACAAAATTTTGGTAATGGACGATTTGCACGTAATTTATACGATACATGTGTTATGAATCATGCAGAGCGTATGATGTCTGTTTTGCATCCTACAAAAAAACAATTGATGACCTTAACAGTGGACGATTGTACAATCAAATAACTGCTCTACATATATTTTGCTTAATAAAAACGTATGAAATCTAATGGGTTCGTACGTTTTTTTAATGTTTCGTTTCAGAACATTCATTTTATATTTATTTTATATAATAAACTTTGTTTAATATACTTTAATTTGTTAGACTATTCAAAGTGTTTTATATTTTTTATTAAAGGAGGGGTTCGATGAACATATTTCGAAGGTTAGGTTGGTTTTTCAAACAACGAAAAAGCCATTATATATTCGGAATTTCGATGCTTGCATTCATTGCGGTATTGCAATTATTACCGCCACGTATTATTGGTTCGACTGTTGATGCGATTTTAACAGAGACATTAACGAAAGAAATGCTCATACGTTGGGTGCTCATCTTAGTCGTCGCAGGAGTTTTCATGTACGTCGCACGATATTTTTGGCGTTTAATGATTTTTGGTTCTGCGGTATATCTCGGAAGAACGTTACGTGCACAAATTTATCGACATTTGACGAATATGTCAGCGTCATTTTATCAAAAAAGACGAGCGGGTGATTTAATGGCACATGCGACGAACGATATTAACGCTGTGCAGCAAACCGCGGGGATGGGGGTTTTGACGCTCGTCGACTCACTTGTAACAGGATCGATCGTTTTATTTACAATGGGATTTACAATTAGTTGGAAATTAACGCTTATCGCATTGATTCCGTTACCGGTGATGATTTTTTTAACGAGTTATTATGGTCGTTTATTGCGAGAACGTTTTAAATATGCGCAAGAATCATTTTCTGACTTGAACGATAAGACGCAAGAAAGTATTGCCGGGATTGAAGTGATTAAAACGTTCGGTCAACAGAAAGAAGATATTCAATCGTTTCGTTCATTGTCAGATGAAGTCGTTTCTAAAAATATGCGTGTCGCTCGTGTTGATGCGTTATTTGATCCGACGATTCAAGGTATTTTTGCATTATCGTTTATTTTATCATTTGTTTTCGGTACGAAGTTTATTTTAGCAGGCGAGATGACAGTGGGGGATTTGATCGCTTTTAGTTCTTACTTAAGCTTACTTATCTGGCCATTACTTGCTTTTGGCTTTTTATTCAATATTGTAGAACGAGGCAACGCTTCTTATACACGTATCGAAAAATTGTTAAGTGTAGAGCCTGAAATTGTAGATGTACGAGATGCGCTCGACGTTGCGCCGAAAGGAGATGTCGCTTTTCATATCGATCGTTTCACGTATCCGAACGAGGAGAAACCGACTTTAACAAATGTTCATTTCGATTTAAAGCGTGGCCAAACCCTCGGGATCGTTGGACATACGGGTGCTGGAAAAACGACGATTTTAAAACTGTTAATGCGTGAGTTTGAAGGATATCAAGGTTCGATTTTGTTCGATGGACATGATATTCGTACGTATAAACAACAGCGTTTACTCGAATCAATCGGTGTCGTACCACAAGAACATTTTTTATTTTCTACGACGATTCGGGAAAATATAGCTTTTACAAACCCTCACGTTTCAGATGACGTCGTCAAAGAGGCTGCGAAACGCGCTCATATTCATGACGATATTTTACGTTTAACGGACGGATACGAGACGCTCGTTGGGGAACGAGGCGTAAGTTTGTCTGGTGGGCAAAAGCAGCGGGTATCAATTGCGCGCGCACTCATTATGAATCCTGAGTTGCTTATATTAGACGATTCACTATCAGCAGTTGATGCTCAAACAGAAGCAGACATATTACAATCGCTGAAAGAAGTAAGACGAGATGAGACGACAATTATTACGTCGCATCGACTAAGCGCGATTCAACATGCGGATCTTATCCTCGTAATAGATGGAGGAACGGTCGTAGAAAAAGGGACACATGAAGCGTTACTCGCTAAGCGAACTGTATATTATGAAATGTTTATGCGTCAACAACTAGAAGAAGATGTACAACGGGGAGGAGGAGCGGAATGAAAGAAGAAAAACAACTCAAATTATCTGCTCGTGAGCAATGGGCAGTTTTAAAACGACTCTTCCGTTATGCAAAACCTTATACGTTCTCAATTACGATTGCGATGATCATGATGATTTTGAATATTGTCGGGCTAATTGTGAGTCCGCTCATCATTCAACGTTTCATCGACGATTATTTAACACCGCTTTATTTTCCAAAGCGTGAGTTATGGTTACTCGGTGGGTTGTATGTCGGTGTAACGATAATGATTGTTATTTTTACTTATTTATCGATGCTTCGTTTTCAACGGATCGCATTGCGTATTATTCAACAATTACGAATCGATGCTTTTACGAAAGTTCAACATTTAGGAATGTCTTTTTTCAATAAAGTACCGTCAGGAAGTGTTGTCTCACGTGTAACGAATGACACAGAATCAATCAAAGAAATGTTTGTCGGAGTACTCGTTACATTCATTTCAGCATTTTTCATGGTAATTGGTGTTTATATCGCTTTATTTGCACTCGATGTTCAACTCGCTCTTTATTCACTTCTTTTACTTCCATTATTCATTTTCATTATTTCTATTTATCGGAAGTATAGTACAGACTTTTACGCGGATCTACGTGAGCGATTAAGTCAACTCAATGCAAAGATGGCAGAATCCATTTCGGGTATGGGAATGATTCAAGCGTTTCGTCAAGAAGAACGAATGATTCGTGATTTCGAAGAGACGAATGAACAACATTTTAAAGCCGGTATTCGAAATATTAAATTTGATAGTATGTTACTCGGTCCTGCTATTGATTTGCTCTATGCGTTAGCGATTGTAGCGGCGTTAAGTTATTTTGGATTCGCTTCGCTAACATCTCCAATCGACGTTGGCATTATTTACGCTTTTACGAATTTACTCGGTCGTCTCTTTAACCCTATTCATAACGTGATGACTCGTTTTTCAATCTTTCAACAAGCGGTGATTTCCGCTGCGCGTGTCTTTAAGTTACTCGATACAGATGAAATGGAACCGATGCAACGCAATGTGCCAGAAGCAAAAATTACAGACGGTCATATTGAATTTCGAAATGTTTCATTTTCGTATGATGGAAAGCAAGACGTATTGAAAAACATTTCATTTGAAGCTCGTCCAGGAGAGACCGTAGCACTTGTTGGTCATACCGGCAGCGGGAAAAGTTCAATTATTAATTTACTGATGCGATTTTATGAGTTCCATCGCGGAGATATTATCATTGACGGTCATTCAATTAAAGATATTCCGAGTCACGTTTTACGTAACTACGTAGGACTCGTTTTGCAAGATCCATTTTTATTTTATGGAACGATTGCAGACAATATTCGACTTCATCAAAAAGAGATGCCCGATCATGTCGTGCGAGATGCAGCACAATTCGTTCAAGCTCATCCATTTATCGAACGTCTCCCACTCCAATATGAAGAACGTGTAACAGAACGTGGAGCTACGTATTCGAGTGGAGAACGTCAATTAATTGCTTTTGCTAGAACGATGGCGACGAATCCTAAAATTCTCGTATTAGACGAGGCAACAGCAAATATTGATACCGAAACAGAAATGGCGATTCAAAAAAGCTTAGAAAAAATGAGACGCGGAAGAACGACGATAGCGATTGCACACCGCCTTTCGACGATTCAAGATGCAGATTTAATTCTCGTTATGCACCGTGGAGAAATTGCAGAACGCGGTACGCATCAACAACTGTTGAAAGCGCGCGGTTTATATTACAAAATGTATCAACTGCAAAAAGGAAAAACAGAATGAACTATCTGACTTTTGAACTTGATGTTTAAAGAAACAAAAATGTGGAATTATAAAAAAGAATCATCAAGAGGAGGCGGATGTATGTTTAAGAAAAAGAAAGAAACATCTACGATGGATAAGTTGACGACAGCTGCCAAAGCAGCGATTACGCTATATGCGGTGAAAGATGTCGCGACGCAAAAAGAATTCAAACGTGGAAACAAATTCATTTGGACGCCTATCGTTACATTTGGTAGTTTTGTCGGACCAGCCGCTTATTTTTTATTCGGTAAGGGGAAGAAAAAATAGAAAGAAAAAGCGTATGAAACTTTTTATAAAGGTTTCATACGTTTTTTTATAGTAAAGTAATTTGTGACAAAGAAGCAAATAGAAAGAAATACAACCGATTTTCTGATACACTAGGGGGTAGTAGAGTTGTCCGATATGACGGCTCGTTTGAAGGAGGAATATTTAAATGCATACAATTACATCTTATGATGAGTGGTTAGAGCTACTCGAAAAAAATGACAAAGCGTTACTTTATGTAAAAATTAATGGTTGTTCTGTTTGTGATGGATTACTCCCACAAATCGAGCCTTTACAAGAAGAATATCCTGACGTACCTTTTCACGTCGTCAATGTTTCGGACGTACCGGAAATGGCAGGACAATTATCCCTTTTCACTGCACCTGTCGTATTACTCTTCTTATACCAACGAGAATATTCACGTTTCGCTCGTTTCGTACAAATGGATGAATTGCGCGAACGGTTAGAAGAAGTGCAAAAATGGGATGCAGAAGAAGTATAAAGATATGTTGACTGGAAATGTTCACTTAATGTGAAGGTTTCCAGTTTTTGTTTTCTTACGAGTAATAGAAGGGTCATCGCTTTTTTTAGTTGAAAATGGTAGGATAAAGGCGTGAGGAGGAGCAATGTGAACAATATTACAAAAGGTATTTTACTCATGATCATTTCATCATTCGGCTTTGCGATGATGACACTCTTTGTTAAATTAGCAGGGGAATTACCTGCAATTCAAAAAACGTTTTTCCGAAATGTCATTTCTGCGATTATCGCTTTCGGATTTGTCATGTATCATAAGGAGTCGTTATTTGGAAAACGAGAAAATCAAAAGCTTTTATTATGGCGTTCAATATTTGGTACACTCGGGATTGTCTTTTTATTTTATGCGATTGACCATCTCGTGTTGTCAGATGCTGATATGTTAAATAAAATGAGTCCGTTTCTCGTCATTATTTTTTCTGCTATTTTTTTAAAAGAACGAGTGAAGCCGTTTCAAATGATTACGATTGTCGTCGCTTTTATTGGGATGCTTTTTATTATTAAACCGTCCTTTTCAGTCGATGTTGTACCGTATTTAGTCGGGTTATTATCCGCTGTTTTTGCAGCAGCAGCGTATACATTTTTACGTGTACTTGGTAATCGTGAAAAGTTTTATACTGTCGTTTTTTATTTTTCGTTTTTCTCGACAGTCGTCTTACTACCATTTTTAATCTTATTTTACGAACCGATGACAGGACAACAACTCGCTTATTTACTACTAGCGGGACTTTTTGCGACAGTCGGTCAATTTGGAATTACACTCGCTTATAAATTCGCACCTGCGCGAGATATTTCGATTTTTTCTTACTCGACAGTTATTTTTACGACGATTTTCAGTTTCGTCTTATTCAGTCAAGGACCCGATCTTTATAGTATTATCGGATACGTCATTATTTTAAGTGCGATGACGTTTATGTTTTTCATGGGAAGAAAAGCGAATCCGGTCGCTTAACCGATATAAAACGTATGAGATATTTCACAACATCTCATACGTTTTTTTCGCGCCCTTTTATAAAATCTCGTATACTAGAGAAAAGGGAGGGATGAATGGTGAATATTAAGGAAGCGGTCGATCAATACATTTATGAATTAAAACGGTTGAATAAATCACCCCATACGACGAAACAATATTTTATCGATTTACAACAGTTTACGAAATACGCAGCAGAACAAGGGGTACTAAAGATTACAGA
>JASLJC010000105.1 GCA_030152585.1 Savagea sp.
TTTTCGAAGCGTTTGATTAAGCATCAATATATTTTTGAATACGAGGTGCAACGAGATATAAAATAATCCCGAAAATAATCGCAATTGCTGCAATCGTTCCGAAATAAAAAGCTTCATGTTGTTCAGAATAAAATTTGGCAATTTGTGCATTGATCGCTTGCGCTGCAGCATTCGATAAAAACCATAAACTCATCGTTTGGGCTGAGAATGCAGCAGGTGCTAATTTTGTCGTTGCGGATAAACCGACAGGAGATAAACTTAATTCTCCTAATACGACAAGAAAAATACTTAAAATAAGCCAAAATGGACTGACTAACGTATCGGTTCCACCGAGTAATCCTGGAATCAAAATAACGATAAAGGATAATCCCGCAAAAAGTAAACCGAATGAAAACTTACGAGGAATCGAAGGTTGTCGATCACCGAGTTTCACCCATAACCAAGCAAATAAAGGAGCTAAAGTAATAATAAATAATGGGTTAAAAGACTGGAAAATCGTCGGTGAAAATGTATAACCGAGCACGGTTAAATTAGTACGCTCTTTTGCATAAATTGCTAAAATTGTTGAACCTTGTTCTGCGATGACCCAAAAAATAACGGATGCGATAAAGAGTGGAATATACGCAGTTAAATGAGTTTTTTCACGTGGTGTCGTTTTAGGACTTCGAAACATGACAACGAAGTATAATGTCGGGATTAAAATACCGAGAATCCCAACGAAAAGAATAAACGATTGAATCGTGAGTATGCCGATTTGACCTAAACCGTATGCAACAATCGCGAGAATGATTGTACCGAGTGCGAGACTTCCTAATACTTTATTTTTTGTCTCCGGTGCAAGAGGGTTTGGTACTTGTAAACCAGCAAGTCCGAGGTGTTTTTTACGAGATAAGACGAACATTACGAGTCCGGCAAACATACCGATCGCTGCTAATCCAAATCCGAGGTGGTAATTGTAATTCATTCCGACTGTTCCAACGATAATTGGCGCAAGGAAACTACCTAAGTTGATGCCCATGTAAAAAATACTAAAACCAGAGTCTCGACGTAAATCTTTTTCAGGATAAATATCCCCGACCATATTCGAAACGTTAGGCTTTAATAATCCAGTTCCGATCACGATCAACGTCATAGACGTGAAGAAAAAGGCGACGTTACCTGGAATCGCTAAAGCGATATGTCCAAACATAATAAAAATCCCACCGTAAAATACGGCTTTCGATGTTCCGAAGACGCGGTCTGCAAACCACCCTCCGATAATTCCTGACATGTAAACGAGAGAACCGTAAATAGACATAATTGCAATCGCAACATCTCGATCGAGTCCGAGCCCTCCGTCACTGACAGCAGCATACATATAGTATACTAAAATAGCGCGCATCCCATAATATGAGAAGCGTTCCCAAAATTCTGTGAAAAACAGTGTTTTTAATCCGCTCGGATGACCAAAAAATCCTTTTTGCGGTACACTTTTCACAATCTCTTCTTTCGTGTATTGTGACATTGTTAGCCTCCTATACTTTACTTATTATAGAGGAGTGAAACGACATGTCAAAAATAGTTTATTTGTCAGAATAAATAAATAATAAGAGAGGAAGAAATGATACAATGAATACCGTTTTAATCGTCGCAGGACGTTCCTATGACGAAACAGGAGAAGTAGAAGCATGGCAACGTACATTTGAACAAATAGTAGGTCCATCTTGTACGATTTACGATACAGACAATCGCCCGATGCCTTATGTCGAACATAATTACTTCAAAATATTAAATAAAATAGAGCGTCATGAACGAATGGATGAGCGAGAACAACAATTAATTGAAGCAATGACTGAAGCGATTAATATATTTTTACGTGCAGAGCGGATCATCTTTTTATTTCCGCTTCATAACAATACGATTCCTGCTACGTTACATACGTTTTTTGACTATATTATGCATGCTGGTATTACGTATAAAGAAGAAACATATCGTACAATCGGCTTATTAAAAGAAAAACAAGTAATGATCTGTTACGGTGCTCATAATTTTCAGCGAAGTGCTCCGTCTTATACGACATGGTTAGCGGAAATGATACACCGTGCAGGTTTAGAAACACCTATCGAAATAAATTGGTCTTCAATGCCCCTTGATATGTCAGAAAAAGAGCGCCGAACAATCGTCCGACGCGCGTTTAAAATATAAATTCGTTATACTAAAGGAAAAAGAGGTTATAGGATGAAGCAATATAAAATAGAAAATTTAACAAAGACAGTTGGAGTGAAAACGTTATTTCACGACGTTTCTTTCACGATCCGAACAGGTGATAAAATTGGGTTGCTTGGGATGAATGGAACAGGGAAATCGACTTTTTTATCAATTCTTGCAAATGTCGACCATGCAGATACGATTGAACGAGACCATCCGAACGATTATCGAATTGCTTATTTACCACAAGAACCAATGTTTGATGGAACTATGACGGTACTCGATGTCGTTTTTTCAAGTGATTCGCCTTTAATGCAATTGAATCGACAATATGAGCGAATCGTTCAACAATTGACCGAAAATCCAAAAGATTCATCATTACAGGAACAATTTACGTCACTACAACAACAAATGGATGAACGTGATGCGTGGGATATGAATACGAAAGCACGCACAATTTTGACGAAATTAGGGATGACGAGATTTGATGTCCCGATGCATGTATTATCAGGGGGACAGCAAAAGCGCGTCGCATTAGCTCAAACATTACTTGAACGAGCAGACTTACTTTTGCTCGATGAACCGACGAACCATCTCTATATTGAATCGATTGAATGGCTCGGACAATAAATTCGAGAAATGGACGCTGCGGTTTTATTTATTACACACGATCGTTATTTTTTAGATGCTGTCACGACGAATATTTATGAGATTGCAAATGAAACTTTGTATACGCATAAAGGAAATTATGGAGATTATTTGGAAGCGAAAGCATTACGTGAAGAACAAAAAGTAGCATCCGATGCTAAGCAACGTAATCGCTACCGTAATGAATTGAAATGGGTTCGGCGAGGAGCACGCGCTCGTTCGACAAAACAGAAAGCGCGATTAGATCGTTTTGATGCATTGCAACAAGACGTATTAACGAAAGAGAAAACGACTGAAATGGACGTATCAATGCAAACGACTCGTCTAGGAAAAAAAGTGATAGAATGTATCGGAGTGACGAAAGCATTTGGAGATAAACGTATCGTAACAGATTTTTCGACATTATTACAAAGCGGTGACCGTGTCGCAATTATCGGTCCAAACGGTGTCGGTAAAACGACGTTACTCCAAATGTTGAGTGGTCAAATAAAGCCAGATGAAGGAAAAGTAGATATCGGTGAAACGGTGAAAATCGCTCATTTTAGTCAACACGTTCCGGATATGGAAACAGAAAAACGAATAATAGAGTACATTCGAGAGACGTCGAATGCCATTCGTACAGGGAATGGAGAAGTCGTCTCAGCAACTCAAATGTTAGAAAACTTCGCATTTCCAAGTCATGTCCACGGAACACCGATTTATAAATTATCGGGTGGAGAGAAGAAACGGTTATATTTATTAAAATTGCTTATGACAGAACCGAATGTTTTAT
>JASLJC010000012.1 GCA_030152585.1 Savagea sp.
TCTACATGAGGGAGTGGATTGAAATGCAGCAATCGCCATATCCATACCGACAGCGAAAAAAGTCTCCCTCTACATGAGGGAGTGGATTGAAATCGAAATCTTACGTAGGATTAGCGAGGACGATGAGGTCTCCCTCTATATGAGGGAGTGGATTGAAATAACGCAACTGTCACGTCGATCGTTGAGTACCCGGTCTCCCTCTACATGAGGGAGTGGATTGAAATACGTCAACGAACAGTGACGTACTGCCGAGTGCTGGTCTCCCTCCGTATAGAGGGGTACTTGTTGACATTTTTTCATAGGTCATGATATCATTTTACAAAGGGACTTTGTCTTTCTTGCATCCCCCTTGATTGGCAAGAAAGTGGATTGAAAAACTTAATGTATTATGCATTGTGAAAACACAGTTTTTAAAGTGTTTTCGAGAGTGAGGAAACTCACTCTCTTTTTTATACTTGTATAAAAAGTTCACTTAATGTATTATGCAATTATCATAATATTTCTTGAAGGGAGGTGAATATCATGAGTCAGTATCTTTATAATAAAAATCAAGATCAACACGGTAATCATGAAGTGCATATTTCGACATGTTTGTATTTACCAATCACTAGAAATCGAGTTTTTATTTCTGGTTTTCATAGCGATTGTCGTAGTGCAATTCAAGCGGCTAAAAGACAATCTGGAAAAAATAATTTTGATGGTTGTTATTATTGTGCACCTTCTTGTAATAAGGGTTAATTAAATGAAATTTAAATTAAAAACTACTGTTCTATCGAAAATTAGAAAAGAACAGTAGTTTTAAGTAATAGGAAAGAAAAATAAAAGGAGTAAAATGTATTAAAATTCAGATTTTTATTAATAGAAAAATAACCCAATTGTATATATTACATATGGTTTGATTGTATATTGTAGGTGATGTGATATTTTGAATTACTACTAGGCTAAAGCCTAGTAGATTCCTAAGTTCAGAGTTTTAACGTTTGGTATCCACAATTTGAACATAGTTGTGAACTCGCAAACGTTTTAGAAACAACTACTACTTGTTTTCCGTACCATTTAGCTTTATATTCCAACATGGTTCTAAATTGATACCATGAAACTTCACTAATCGCTTTAGATAGTTTACGGTTTTTCAGCATATTAGATACTTGTAAACCTTCGATACCAATTACATCGTAGTTTTTGATGATTTTAGTCGAGATTTTATGTAAGTGATTTGTTCTAGCATTTGCTATCTTCTCATGTAGTCTTTCGACTTTCCGTCGTTGCTTCTAATAGTTTTTAGCTTCACTTAGTTTACATTTCTTAATGTGTCTCAACTAGCAAGTGAATACGGAAGCGTTTTACACATTTTTTCTATTGTAGAATTGCTGGGATTTTTTCATGATGTGTGAAAATACACATCTACTTTTATAGAATATTTACAATCGGTTGTCCTAGATGGAAAACGAATACGTTCTCATATCGACCATTCCAGAGCAGGCGCAAAATATTTGTATGAGAACTTTTGGGACACCTCAGAACTTTGAATCTTATGAAGGAAATAAAGAAAGACTCATCAATCCAATAAAATAATCAAAAATAGAACTCACTCATTTTTTGGAAAACGTTAAACGACGCACGAAATGTAGGTGATGTTGCTTTAATTACGCTCAGTTATTTACAGAAGATCGTATTTAGTATATTGATGCAGATTGTACGGATACAAAACGACTTGAAGAAGCGATAACTGCGAGCCAATACATCGGACCGTTGTGATGTGTTTGCTGAACAGCCATCGCAGATATGGACATTGTTGATACCAACCGGTGCTCGAAAAGCACAAGCAGCTATTGCATTCCAACTCAAGGAAGAAGGATTCAGATAAAAGATGCTGTGCACATTGTTCAAATTCCTTCATCTACTTACCATTATCATGTTTGCCAATCTGAAAAAGACGATTCAAACCGTTTATTAAAACAAGAAATGTATGACGGTGAACCTTTAATGACATATGAGGATTTCAAAAAGAAAATTGAATCATATATTGATTATTACAACGATAATCGAATCAAAACAAAATTAGCTGGTCTGCGTCCGAATTCAATATCGAACTTAAACCAGCTCATAAAAAAATAATTAAATTTTAACTTTTGGGGATCATTACTATTTTCAATCATTCCAGTGTCTTTCATTTATTTAGAGACTGTTTTGTCCTAGTCTCCTAGCATTTATCATATAAGTCATGATATTTCATACTTATTTACTGATACTTTTTAGCGACCAAAAATTCAACTAAAGGTAATATAATCATTGCTAAACCTAATGTTGCTAATAGAAAGACGTTGATTGTACCATTTATTAATTCGTCAGCTACGACTGCTATCAGAATGAAAAATACCAGAATGAAGTAGCTAATTTTTGAACTTTTTTCTGTAATTCTTTGTCCAAGTTCCTCGTCAATTAATATTCCGTCTTTTTCTTCTTTATTTCCCCATGTGATTGCAGAGAAAAACATCATTAATAACGTCCCAATGACTATAACTTCTTGGAAACCAACTTCTTGTCCACTAATGATTTTAAAAATGGAGTAACTTATCACAATTAGGGTCGCTATTCCGATTACGATTCCCCCTATTTTTCGAGAACTCATTCTATTCCCCCTTGCTTATAAATAAATGATCGACCACAGTGTTTAAAGTTTTCGCAAGGTTAAATGCCAATTGCAAACTCGGGTCGTATTTGTTGTTTTCAATCGCATTAATCGTTTGCCTACTTACATTACATAAATCAGCTAACTTTCCTTGGGAAATATTCTTCTTTTCTCGGTATTCTTTTATTCTATTTTTCATACGAACAGCACCTTCAAATTAAAGTGATGTAAAACTTGTTTTACACCTTCATTATAAAATAGGGCGAATTAGTTGTCAAACATCTTTTACAACTAACTCGCCTTATAACTATACAGGTCGCTCGTATCAAGCTTATAATCATTTATCTTAAAAGTGAGTTCGAAACACTTTTTGAAAAAAATCAACAAGCTTTGTCAAAAAGTGAAGTAGAAGAACGAGTCGCTCAATCCGTCATAAGAGGAGAGAAAGAAGTACGAAAATTGTACTTGAAGCGAAACAACATTACTTTGAAAAAGAACCCCATATCACTCTATTGTCATGAATTGAAGTAGCAACTGTTAGTTAAAATCT
>JASLJC010000034.1 GCA_030152585.1 Savagea sp.
TCGGACTCACTTCTATCAAATTGATTAGTTCGAGTCATGCGAGTGAAGAACTTCAATCGTCTCAAGAACTCTATCCTTTTTTACCAGTGAAAGTGACTGATCAATTACTTGAACAATTACTCCCTCACTTTGCCAACATCGAAAAATCTAGCCGACTGCCACGACGTGTACTCGCTTTGCGCATGTTGAAAATCCCTTGGTTCACCATTTTAGTAGCCGTCGCTCTTTATTATTTTGAAAAACCAATGATTTTTGCACTTGGTGTGCTCGCCCTTACGTATCTATTACGTGTTCTTGATTTTTATAGAACTCGTTTTGCAACAGACGGCGAACGCGTCATGTATAAAAGTGGCGCGCTATCGACATCTACAGTCATCACAACACGTCGTTATATCGTTCAAGTGGAAAAAGAACATTCGATTTTCCAACAGTTTTTCGGTGTCACGTCGATCACTTTTTACAACAGACAATATACACAAACGTTACACGATGTTCCAACTGATTTTGCGCATACTTTCATCGATTGGTACAAAAAACGTGCCGTCGACATAAAAAATTTTTCACCTATGCCTTATAAGGAAGAGATTGTGTTAGAAGAAAATAAAAGTAAAAAATGAGTTGACTTTTATTTTTTCTCTTGCTACAGTGATACACAGTTCCAAAATCACATATGTTCCTCGTTAGGTGAGGTTCCTGTATGAAGATAAACTACTGCCCAGAAACGTCCAAAGACGCCAACGGGTTAGCAGAAACTATCGAGTTAAGGTAGTTTTTAACGTAGCCGTAACCGTATCCAACCGGTTCTCTGTCATACAGTGCTAAAGCTCTACGAAGGAGGCTTCTATAAAGCCGGCGTTTTTTCAATGGACTAGAATAATTCTAGTGTTTTGATGTACGCTCTTTTAAAGACATCCTTCGAACAGCAAGAAGGATGTCTTTTTCTTATGAATGAATTTTAAAGGAGGTGGTGGAATGGACATTCCGAATTGTCAGCAACAAAATGATACAGAAGAACCTTCCCCACACTCGATGTGGAGAAGTTCTCGAATTTAGGAGGATTTTCACATGACAAAATCGTTTCAACTGGAGACGACAGGGCAATTAATGGATGAAGAGTTTATTGCCTTACGCGATTCTCTCACAATTGAACAAGCTGTACGCCATGTGCGTCAGAATGTTCAAAATAAAACAAATATTCACTATCTTTACGTGATCGATGATGAACATATTTTACGCGGTGTCCTTTCGTTACGCGAATTGTTAAGCGCTGCTGGAGAGTTACCGATTACAGCCGTCATGACCGAAAATGTCGTGTCATTGCCGACACATATGGACCAAGAAAAAGCAGCACGACTCTTTCAAGATTACGACTTCGTTGCGATGCCTGTCGTTAGCGACAAAGGGCGACTCGCAGGAGTCATTCACGTGGAAGAAATTTTAGACGTCATGGAACAAGAAGCGACAGAAGACTTTCATAAAATGGCACCTGTTTCATCTTTTGAAGTGAGTTTAAAAGATGCTGGCATTTCTACCCTTTACCGAAAACGTGTCGGTTGGCTCGTCATTTTAGTCTTTATGAATGTTTTTTCAGGAGCTGGAATTGCTCATTTCGAAGATGTAATCGAAGCGAATTTAGCACTCGTTTTCTTCTTACCTTTACTCGTGGATAGTGGTGGAAACGCCGGTTCACAAGCTTCGACACTCGTCATTCGAGCAATGGCAATCGGTGAAGTCCGAATGCGAGATTGGATGAAAATGTTTACGAAAGAAATTTCCGTTTCTTTGTTACTCGGACTCACTATGGCACTCGCTGTCTCAAGTGTCGGTTGGTGGCGCGGTGGACCTGATATTGCCCTCGTCGTCGCTTTAACGATGATTGCAACTGTTATTGTCGGTAGTTTAATCGGGATGAGTTTACCTTTTATTTTCAAAAAATTAAACTTAGACCCTGCAACAGCGAGTGCACCACTCATTACATCTATCGCTGATATCGTCGGTGTACTCATTTATTTCTCAATCGCAAGTGCACTTTTACCGACAGTATAGCTATTTTCGGTCGCACGTAAGGAAGTAGGAAGTAGGCGATCCGAATGATGATCCAAGAAACATTATTTAAATTAACGTATGCGCTCATTTTAGGATTTTTTATCGGACTCGATCGTCAAATGAAACATAAACCGCTCGGTATGAAAACATCTATGATTATGAGTGTATCGAGCGCTTTAATTACGATCGTTTCTATCCAAGCTTTTCATACGTTTGCTACGCCTGTTTTTCGAACGATGGACCCGATGCGACTTGCTGCTCAAATTGTAAGCGGCGTCGGTTTCCTCGGTGCAGGTGTCATTTTACAGAGAAGAAACGACGTTATTTCAGGGTTAACGAGCGCCGCACTCATTTGGTCTGCAGCAGGTATCGGCATCGCCGTTGCTGTAGGACTGTACGCTGAAGCGACATTTGCGACTCTTTTGTTTATTGTCGCAGTCAATGTCATTCCGTATTTCGTAAAACGGTTAGGCCCAGACCCTTTACGACAAGATGAAATGGCCGTTAAACTATTTACGAAAAAAGACGTCCCTTTAACCGAACTCATTCAAACGATTGAAGGTAAAACGATCACTTTACATTCTCTTACGAACGTAAGAGCCGAACCGATTGAAGTACGTCGGTTTTCGATAAAAGATTTAAACGAAGAAGAACAATTGATCGAATTGCGGCTCATGGCCCCCGAGTCGCAACATACGACAGAGATTTACTACATGTTTAAAAAGATGGATAGTATCGCACGTGTCGAAATCGAACGATTGTAGGAGGTTGATACAAATGAACAAACATTGGGAAGAATATACGTACTTTTTAACGACCGACTTACGTAAGCGGAATCGAACGGCTTTTCTAATGCGGTGGTCCCGCTTAACGAAAGACGAACAACGTCATTACATTTGGTCACTCCCTTCTCATGATCAATCCCTTTTCGGACGCGACTACCCTCATTTATTTCAACTGTTACAACGCAAAGAAAGAACGTATCCGAAATGGAAAATTGCATATTACCGAAAAAAGAAACGAGCGCGACGTGAACGACCAGCCGTTATCTCCCCTACTGATCACGTCACTTCGTTACGATCGCGCAAACTTTTTCCACACTTTGAAGTCTCTTTTATACGTACAATGTGAACAATGTCACGATAAACAAAACGCCAAAAAGGCTTGAATTTTAAATTCAAGCCTTTTTTCTTCGATTATAATTATTTGTTCACGACTTTTATTTTGTTCGTAATTGGGCAGTTAATGTTTCTAATTCTTCAACTAATGAACCGATATATTGTACCGTTTCACGTAATGGTTTATCTGTCGTAATATTAACGCCAGCCATTTGTGCCAGTTCGTCTGGACGTTTAGATCCTCCTGCTCGTAAAACGTTTAACCAATCTTCTACAGCTTGTTTTCCTTCATTTAATATACGCTGAGAAACTGTCGTTGAAATCGTTAATCCCGCACTGTACGTATACGGATATAATCCCATATAGTAGTGTGGTTGGCGCATCCACGTTAATTCTGCACCTTCTTCTATTTCGACTGCATCTCCCCAAAACGTTTGTAATACGTCACGCTTCATTTCATTTAAAATCGATGCGTTCACGCTACCTCCTGCATCAATTCGTTCGTATACTTTTCGTTGATACGCTGCTTCAAGTAAGTGTGTTACAAAATTATGATAATACGTATTCGATACGATTGAAGCAATTACCCAACGTTTAAAGCGAAGATCTTCTGATGTTTGAAGTAAATGATTCATTAACAACATTTCATTCATCGTCGATGGTGCTTCGACGAAATACATCGAAGTACGAGCATTAAAATAGTTTTGGTGTTCGTGTGCATTTTGGAAATGTCCCGCATGACCGAGTTCGTGTGCAAGGGTAAAGACATCTTCCATCCCGCCTGTCCAACTCATTAAAACATAAGATTGGTAACCGTATGGACTTGCACAAAATGCACCTGTCGATTTCCCAATATTTTGCGCAAAATCAATCCATCGTTCATTAAACGATGTTTCTAACATTTCTTTATAGTCGTCCCCCATCACAGCAAGTGCATCAAGCACGTAGCGTTTTGCTTCTTCTACTGTTACTTCAGGTACGTATGACGGATCGAGCGGCGCTTTTAAATCGGCAAATGTCATTTTTTCTAATCCGTACGTTTCTTGAATCAGTTTTGCATATTTACGCATATGAGGTGCGAGTTGTTCCATAATAATGTCGATTTGTCGGTCGTACATTTCGCGTGAGACGTCTTGGTCGAAAAGTAAATAATCAATTACAGAATCAAAGCCACGTAATGTCGCTTCTGTTTTTTCTCTTTGAATATGTAAATCATACGTTTTCGCCGTCGTATTTTCATATCGTCTTAACGTCTCGTGGAAAGTGCGGAATGCTTCGCGACGAATCGCTGTATTCGGATGTGTATCCCATTTTCCTTCAAATATGTTGTAACTCATCGGATATGTCGTACCGTCGACTTCAAATGTCGGAAACGTAATATCTGTCAATTTCGTCGTATTGTATAACGTATACGGACCGCTAAATGTTGAGCTAAAAGCTGATAAAGCTTTCTCAACTTCTGGGTGTAACTGATGCGGTTTCCAACGCATTAATTTTTGTAAATAGTTCGCAAATCGTTGTTCACTTTGTGCGGCTTCATTTAATACTTCTGCATCTAATGCGAGCAATTCACTTTCAACGAACGATACTGCACTTTGAAACGTCGCTTGAAATGAAGCGAATCGATTACTACGCATTTGGTGCTCTGTATTTGTCCCATCTACACTTTCAGATAAACTTGCATAAGAACCTAACGGAACGAGTGCCACGAGCAACTGTTCATATTGCGTCAAAGCGTCGATAACCGTTTCCGTATCGACAATTTTTCCTTGCCAAGCCGTTGTGAATGTTGCTACGCTTTCATTTAATTCAACGAGTGCTTTTTCATACGCTTCGTCCGACGGGAAAAGCGCACTTAAATCCCACGTTTCTTCTTCTTTTACTTCATGGCGACGTTTTAATGTTTCCGTCATTTTACCACTCCTTTTCTTCATTACTTTTCATTATAATACAAACATTCTAAAAATGACGGATTCAACGCTTCATTTTGAAACTTTTTCTTCTTTTCTACGTATAATAATGAAACGATTACGAGGAGGAATAACATGAACGAGACGAATCGAGGGATGCAAGTCATTTTACATGCGAGTGCTTTTTTTGCACCGTATTTTGTACCGATTCTCATTTTTTTAATTGCTCAGTTCATAACGTATGACGATATTTTAAAACGACAAGCGATTCAAGCGCTTTTATTCCAACTGTTCATTACGTTAAGTTTATTTATTGCCAGTATTTTAATATGGGTATTGATCGGTTTTCTTCTCTTCCCGATTATTTTCATTATGTGGTTATACGTTCCAATTAAAGGGATTATTTATGCAATCAATGGCAATAATTATTTTTACCCTGTCGTGAAACATTTCATTTAAGACGATACGAATAAAACCTAGTCACGATTTTATTTTAATAAATCGTAACTAGGTTTTTCTTTTGTTCTACCTTTTAGCAAACAATCCATCATTCGATAATGTTTGAATCTTATTTTGTCTCTTCTTTCGCTTCTTCTATAATATGAATATGCGCTTCTTCTTGAACCGGTTCATTCACTTCACGCATAGACATAATGATTTTGTAATCGCCTTTATTTTTAAATTCGTAAGGAGCAACATAACGACCCGGTGCTTCTTCTTTTGCCATTACTTCACGTTCTACGACGAGTTCATCTTGGTAAATTTCAAAATATACTTTTTTACCTTCGACAAGTTCGCCTTCTTTCGTTTTTAAATCGGTTGCAAGTAATGTCGGCTGTAAACGAACGCCTTCTTCTGGAATCGCTGGTTCAAACATAAGTGCGCCATCTGTTTCACCGACGACAAAGTTCGTTTCAGCTGTTAATGCAACATCGCCAATTTGAACGTCTGCTTTAACATAAAAGACGCCTTCGTGGTCAATGACATATTGTGCTTCGTACTGTCCTTTTTCTTTCTCTTTCCCTTTTATTGTCTCTTCGATATTTTCGTTACTTTCCGTAATCGTAAACGTTACATCGTCAATTTCTTCAACAGCTTTTCCATCTTTTTTCACATTAACATCAAATGTAATTTCGTCTTTCACGTCTGCTGTACTCGGAGCGACGATGACTGCTTCATAATCTTCTGCTTGGTCCGAACCTGATACAGTCTCTCCTCCATTTGTCGTATTGTCGTTTCCACAAGCAACTAGTACAATGGACATGATAAGTGCGGTGAAAAGAAAGATATACTTTTTCATAATATAAAACCCCTTTTTATTTTTTGGCTAACCATCGAAACAAAAGCGTAAATTATGTGAAGAACGAAAATAATTCATCGAAACTTCTTATCCTTTTGTAAAAATTACAATAAACGTATTAAATTGATTGAGGTGGGTACTTACAATGAGCAGATATACTGTAATGATTATTGATGACGAACAACAGATGCGAAAATTAATTCGCACGTTTTTAGAAAAAGAAGGTTATACGATCGTCGAAGCGACAGATGGCGCTCACGCCTTATCGTTAATCGAGAAATTTTCTCCACATTTGTTAATTGTCGATGTGATGATGCCTTATATGGATGGTTTCACCTTTGCTAGTGAAATTAAACATATTTCGGACATTCCGATAATTTTCCTATCCGCAAAAGGGGAAGAATGGGATAAAATTAAAGGATTAAAAATAGGCGGCGA
>JASLJC010000036.1 GCA_030152585.1 Savagea sp.
GTTTCCGTTATACTAAAGAAAAGGAGTTGTTACAATGATTACTTGGATTTCTACTTATCGAGCTATGCGTACAGATGACAATCCGCTCGTTAAAGAAGCACTCAAAAAAGGACCGATTGGATTCATTCATCAAATTCCATCCGAATGGTCTATGCAAGATGTTTATGAAGCAAAAATTGCCCTACAATGGCAACATTTTTTAACACCTTATCGTATTCCTGTCATTTTCAAATATGAAACGGAATCGTTTGCGCCGATCCATTATCGAAATGAACATCATTTAATGCTCGTTCCATACGACCAAATTCGAACATCGACGCAATCGCGTTATCAAAAGTTTACACCTTTTTATAAAAAAGCGCGGACACATCCTTTCTTTTTACCAGTAGAACCGATCGATTGGCAAAAACAACCGTCCTACGATGTTCCGCCGAGTGATCCGTGGACGTTTCCGAATTGGAGTAAGAACCTTTCTTTTCCAGCTGTAACGGAGCAAGATGCACGAAAGGCATTACAGCAAGTGACGCTCACACATTACGCAGAACGTCGAGATTGGATTGAACAAAGTGTCGTTACAAAACTGAGTCCTTTTATTGCGACAGGACTTCTCACATCAAGAACTATCGTTCAAGAAGGGTTGACGGAGGAAGCTTTCTTACGACAACTCCTCTGGCGCGAGTTTGCTTATATGACCGCAATAGAAAAACCTGACTTAGCAACCGTGCCTCTCGATCAACGTTTTCGTACTTTCCCTTGGCGACAAGATCACGACGATTTCTTAAAATGGTGCCAAGGTCGTACCGGATATCCAATCGTCGACGCTGCCATGCGTGAATTACGTGCAACCGGTTATATACATAATCGACTTCGTATGATTACAGCTTCTTTTTTAACGAAACATTTACGAATCGATTGGACATGGGGTGCACAATATTTTATGGATACTTTGTTGGACGCTGATAAAGTCGTCAACGCTTTAAATTGGCAATGGGTCGCAGGTGTCGGCGTCGATAGTAGTCCATACTTCCGCATCTTTAACCCGATGAAACAGAGCAAAGATTACGCACCGAGTGGAAATTATATTCGAACATGGTGCCCTGAAGTACAATCGCCACACGAACCGGCAAATAATGCAATAGTCGATCATGCCGCTGCGCGTGAAGAAACTTTACGTATCTATCATGAATGGAAAAAATAATCGCCACACGTCTTATATGTTGGTGAATTTAGTACAAACTAAAAACCTAGTCCCCTTTATCATCAATAAAGGAGTACTAGGTTTCATTATATTTTATGACTACGTATTTGTTCTACTACTTTACATCGTTACTCATCAGGTAAACTTTAATTAAACATCATAAATAGTCCGAGAAAACCGAATAACACGATGACGACAATTAAAACAATGAGAATGACGATAATAATTAAAAAGAGTAAAAGTGCAAAAAACGAACGCCATCCGGTTATTTGATGAGCTTCTGCTAATGTGAAAACAGTTGTCACAATCGACCAAATTGAACCAATTAAAAAGAAAACATTTGCAAAGTTACGCCAGTTTTGTTCAGTAATTGTTAACGTTTCATACAAAGCGAACGTGTTTTCACGTAGTATTAAAAATGTCGGTACGATTAAAAGAACACCGATAATCGTATACGGCAACTGGCCGTAAGCATAAGCAAAGCGTGTCCCTTTATAAGTCCCTACACCGCCTAATAATTTAGCAATTCCGTAAAGCAATCCACTCAATACATACCAACCGATAATACCGACGACTATCCCGCCGAGTGTGAAACCAATTCCTTGCCAAAATGTAAGATGAAGCGCATCTTCATCAATCGTACTTGCAAATGCATTTTGACTAAAGCTCAATATTAAACTGCTAAGTGCAATGACGAGAAATGCTTTCTTTTCATTACCTTCGTCTAATAATGTGCGCATCGTATAACGTGGTTTTGTCCATATGTTTTTTAAAATGTTCATCCATAAACCTCCCAAAAATGTACTTACTTTAAATATATTCGGCACCTTTTCCTTCTTCTATTATGAAATCCGTATTAATAACATACGGAATACATGTCGTCGCGTGAACGTAATGGATTGCACCTGATCCGAATGGGAATTGTTCGACGACTCCACGAACATAGACGTCTACAAATTGATGGCCGATTTGAATCGTTTCTTCAAATGATGGGGCAAGTGCAAAGTCAATATGTTGTGCGACGATTTCATACGCATCTTCTTCTGTGTAAATCGGGTCTACGTGATGAGGGAACTGATCCGGTGATACGTATAAACACGGATCAAAAGAAGCTCGGACGAGACGCTCTGTCGCTTTATCGAACACGAACGACGTCGGGGTGATTAAAGAATGACTAACTGGAATGCCTTCATATAATCGCTCAACAAAAAATGTCACTTCTTCTTCCTCTTCCCACTGCTGCACGAGACGATATGACGAAATGTTCCATTTTTCTTTTAGGAACGTCTGAATCTGTCGCTCAAAAGATGGATATGCCATCGTTTTCTCGTCCTCTACTCGCTCCTCTTCTCCACAGATCGTACCGTCTACTTCAACGTAAAAAGGAGATTGAATGACGTCATATACGAGTTGATACGAAGGCTTAGTCACACCATATTCTTCGTCGATATATGCAATACGTAAAGGGAATGTTAACCGCTTGAGGTAATCTTCTTTTATTTGTTCTAATGAACGATCTAATGCCAGTGAACGAATTACATACGGTCGGTCCGTAATCGAAATCGATAACAATTGGCCGCCTTTTGTTAAAATTGCGGTCGCACCTGTTTGAATGAGTTCTTTCCCTGTTTCGTCATCGACGAGAAATGCGGTGACCCAATACGTATCATCTAATTCCATTCCACTAAATCGATGTGTATCCATAGAAAAGCCTAACATTTTTAATGCTACTTTTCCGTACTCAAACAGTAAAACGTCGGTCATCCCTTCATCAACTCGTTCATTAAACGTAAAAGTATAAGAAGCTGTTCGTTCTTCCGGATCAAACTCGTATTGTCCGACTTGTTGACCGTCGACTGTAAAAATACCTTGACGCTTATCAAATGTTAATGAAACGTGTTCACGCGCACCGACAAAAGAAGTGAAACGATCGTAATCAACACGTCTTTCCTCAATTATCTCGTGATCTCGTACCGGTTGTAGAGTATTCGCATCTAATGCTTCAGGATATACGATATGTGCATACGGAATAATTTCGTCTTCTTTCATATCCCACTGTACACCTAAACGAATATGATGGCGTAATGCATCCTCTATTTGTTTTTTACTTTTTTCGGCAACTTCTTCTACCTCTTCATATAAAGGAGCAGGCATACGAAATGCCGTAGCGACGTTTGTTTTTCGGTCTATCGTGACGCTTGCTTCTTCATACGTATATCCGTTTTCACTGATACGACGAGCGAAATAATATGTATCTTCTTCGTAAACGTCATCAATATGAACAAGTAACCAATTTCCTTGTTGAATCGACTGTACTGTACGATGCGCTTCTTTTGCCGCTTCACTTTCTATCGGAAGTATGTTCCTTTCGATTTGATCATCCGCTTCAGCTACAGCCCCTTCAATATCGTAATAAGGTGTACCTTCTTTATAAAAAAGCTGAATTGGACCGAGCTGTTTCAACCAGCGCTCGATTTCTTGTTGTGCGTCAATAGACTCGACCAATGGTGGATACGCAATACGTTCATCTGGTCCTTGTATCGATTCGATCATACCGTCTTGCGAAAAATAAATCATCAGTGGATTCAAATTGACAACTTCTCCGTAAGCTATATTCGAATATTGAACACTATATGTTCCGCTTAATCTATCTTTCCTTACTTGTCGATAACGGTACTGAGGCAATATACGACTTAAAATAAGCCAATCAAATTCATTTAACTTGTTTAATAAGTCTTTTTCTTCGATTGCATCGCCGACGACTCGCTCAGCGCCGACATAATAAAAATGATTTCCTACATACAATGTGCCAACTTCAACATCACGGTCGTCGTAAAATAAAATACGTTCTTTTTCTTGACGATGCTTCACACAATTGTTCGCTAAAAATGGATACCAGTCTTTTATATTCATTTTTTAACCTCTTTCCTTTTTTACACTATAACGGTTTCTTCTTTACGAAACCATATTCGAAAAGTTTCATTTTTAAAAAAATAATAGTTGCCAACTGTGTATATCGTATATATACTGTGTATACAGGAAGGGCGTGAATATATGTTTTTTGCTATTTCAAAAGAAAGTAAAGAGCCGCTCTATGCTCAAATTGTAAAAGAAATGAAAATGCAAATCGCACAAGGCGTGTTATCGAATGATGATGCATTACCTTCGATTCGAAATTTAGCACGTACACTCGATGTCAGTGTCATTACGACAAAGCGAGCTTACGAAGAACTCGAACGAGAAGGACTCATTTATTCGATTCCCGGAAAAGGAAGTTTTGTCACAAAAAAAAGTACACAAGCGCGTGAAGAATGGCTTCGTTTACAGTTTGAACAGCAACTCATTCAACTATTGAAAAAAGGGCAAACGCTCGGCTTAACAAAAGAAGAAATGATGACGATTGTCGATATTTATTTTGAAGAAATGGAGGAGATGACATGATTCAATTGCAGCATGTAGACGTATCACTTGATCAATTTCAATTACACGATTTACACTTCACGATTCCTAAAGGATGTACGATTGGATGTATTGGACGAAACGGTGCAGGGAAAACGACTCTTTTACGAACGATGCTCGGGCTTTATTTACCTACGAAGGGAGACATTTTATGGGAGGGAGCACCGCTGACGACCGCTATGAAAGAAAGGATCGGTTTCGTTTACGATGATCTTTTCATCTCAAAAGAAGCGAAAGTTAAATCGTTGCGCAAACGAATGCGAATCGCTTACCCGACGTGGAATGATGAACAGTTTACAATGTTACTGAAACAGTTTGAAATTGACGAAAAGAAAAAAATAAAAACGTTATCGAAAGGGATGAAAATGAAAGTGCAAATCGCACTGGCACTTTCGCATTCGCCCGATATTTTACTCATGGATGAACCGACAGCTGGACTCGACCCTGTCTTTCGTCGTCAGTTGCTCATGTTGTTAAACGATTGGATGGACGAAAAAGAGCAACGAACATTATTTTTCTCTACACATATTACGTCTGATTTAGAACAATTTGCTGATTATATTTTACTCATCGATGAAGGACGGATTCGTTTGTTTCTGTCGATGGATGAACTAGAAGAGCAGTATGCTTTAGTAAAAGGTCCTGCTCCGTTACTTTCTCAATACGAAGAACTGTTTGAAGCAGTTGAAGTTCGTCATGGACAATTTACAGCACTGTACAATCCAAAACGAGCAAATCTTCAAGCACCCCTCGTGACCGAACGTGCACATTTAGAAGATATTTTATACTTTTTAACGGAGGTGGAATGATGACTATCGGTTTACGTTTAGAATTAGAGTGGTGGAAGCAATTTTTACCAATTATCTTTCTTTTTTTACTGTTATCTCAATTCTTATTTGGATTTGCACCTTTTTTCGGACTGACGTTACTGTTTATCGTCGTTATAACGACACAGTTTATGGAAGAAAACAAATCAGAACAACTCCTTTTTGATATGAGTTTACCGATTACTCGTGATGAACGAGTGACAGCTCGTTTTGTTGCTTACGGTCTTGCTATTATGAGTTTAATGGTCGTTACCTTTTTATTTACAATCGCAATGGCATATGGACTTTCTTATTTCACGGAGACTTTTTCCGTATCGATCACTGGTCCAATCTTTTTTGCTTATGTCATTTGGGGTAGTATTTTATTTTTCATCACCGGAACATTACTTTATTTTTATACACGTTTTCCGATGAAAACAGCTCTTTGGAGTTTATTCGCTCTTTTCATCGTATTACAAATCATTTTTGCTATTATTTTATTTACAAACATTTCGACCGACAGTACTCCACTTGCTTCGAGTAGTGTTACTGTAATTCCTTCAGGCACTGTCGATATCGAGCTCGATGTGACATCATTTATTCGAAATATCGCGTTTGCGTTACTTCCTACGAGCTTACTTTATTATGGCATTTGTTACTTCTTTGCTAAGCGAGCTTTTCGACGCCAACAAATTGGAACGAAACGGTCAGCTTAAAAATGTCCGGGCACTTTGCAAAGTGTCCGGACATTTTTTAAGGTATATAATAAAACTCTTGATGTAGCTTCCAGCGATTATCTTCATACATAAATTCAATTCGTAAAATATCTTCCATCAAATGCTCTGACATCATTTCGTATTGATTCACGTCGATGACGAGACGATTATCTTTTTGCTCAACAATTTCGTAATAATCTGCGATATAACTGACACTACTATCTGCATAAGGGTGACACGTATAATGAAAAATACAACCGCTATCGCATGAATAACGAGGAACTTCATTACCTTTTGTTCGAAGGTGCTCTTTTTGATGTTCGGTAAAAAAATCTTCACGGTACGCAATCATCGCATCGCCTAACCCTGGACCTAATTCAACATCGTGATCAAATTCGTATTGAAATACCTCTTCAACTATTTTGGAAATTTCACCTATTAATTGTCCTGCCTCTTCGTAAGATACTTGTGGAATCGACGGTTTTTCTTTCGGTCGTTCTTTTTCCTCTACTAGTTCATTGTTTGATTTCGGTTCAATTGATTGTAAAGCGACAGATTGTTCCGATGATGTCGGTTCAGTTGGTTTTGAAGCGGGAGACTGTTCCGGTGATGTCGGTTCATCGTCTATTTGTTGTTCCTTCGGTGCATCAGTGTTAGATACAGTCTGTTTCGGACTTGATTGTTCCGGCTGCTCTTCAACAACGAGTGGAGATACTCCTTCGCAACTTGCAAGCAGCACGATACTACTGATTATGAAAATTTGAACGATTGACTTCATATTTCTCCTCCTTTTTGTCATTTTACTTCATAAAAATGACAAAAGTTTGAAAAGGAGGAACTATTTTATTTAAAATCGCCAACTGTCGGATTTTGAATATAATGACCGCCTTCAATTTGTAATGTTTGTCCCGTCATAAATTTCGACTCGTCGCTTGCTAAGTAAACGAATGCGTATCCGATATCAGACGGCTCTCCATGATACGGTAATGCATTATGTCGTTCAAATGTTTGCAACAGTTCATCTGATAAGTTATTGCGCGCAGCCGGTGTTAAAATAAGACCAGGCGCTACTACATTACAACGAATACGATCTTTACCGTATTGACTTGCGATATAACGCGTTAAATTGACGACAGCTGCTTTTGATGCACCGTATGCACTTCGAATAGAATCCCCGAAAAATCCAGCCATTGATGCCGTGTTAATAATCGAACCGCCTCCTCTTTGTCGCATATGAGGAATCGCATAACGTGTACCGATTAAAACACTTTTGACATTCACATTCA
>JASLJC010000092.1 GCA_030152585.1 Savagea sp.
ATGAGACCCTATATTTTTATACTTATGACTTAATAAAATCTTTGCTCGGAAGTGATCAAAAGAACGAAAGCCGTAGGCTGCTCTTTTGATCACTTTCGTTTTGTTGTTTAATCCTTCTACAAAACCATTTGTATAGCCATAGACAAAGCTATTTAAAATCTCTGTTTGCTTTTCTTTGAATGTCATCACTGTACGCTTCATTGGTTCACAATGAGATGTTAACTCTCCGGAATAAGATAAGTAACGTAGCAATTCTTTTTGTTTTAAAGGAGACAGGTTTCTTTTGTACAAAACGGTACGTGAACGTTTGATACTTTTTTCTAAGCAATCAAAGTATATAGGAAAACAAGGGGACGTGCGTTTTTTTATGCACACCATTCCGTACGGATTTGCGGACGCCAGCGGAATTGCGAGCTCTGAAAATCACCCAAGCAAGTTCCCGGGAAAAACTTGCTTGGGAAGTTGAAGAGCGAGCCCGCGGCAAGCATGCAAATCCGAAGGAATTGTGTGAAAACATATATTATAGAACCAAAAAAATTCCAACACCTTTGAGGCGTTGGAATTTTTTTATGCTTCTTATTTAGCACGTGATACGAAGACCATGAAGTCTTTTTCAGTTACTTTATCGTTAATTCCGAATTTACCATTGCTGTATCCTGTCGTAATACCATTTGCAGCTAATGTATTGATGTAACCGTGTGCCCAATGGCTAGGAGATACATCTGTAAACGTTTGGCTTGTTGAACCTGTTAAGCCATATGCTTCAACTAATACTTTTGCTAACTGTCCACGTGTTAAGTGATCGTTTGGTTTGAACTGACCGTTGTTATCTCCTGAGAAGATTCCTGCATCTGCTGCCGCAACAATTACGTTGAACTGTGGGTGAGATGATGAAACGTCAGTGAATGTCGTATTTGACTGTGCTTGTAAGTTTAATTCTTTTGATAAAATTTCAGCTACTTTACCACGAGTGGCATATTGTACTGTTGGTGCTGCTGGTTGTGCTTTTTGTGCGGCTTGTTGTTGGAAATTACTTACGCGACGTGCGCCAATGTAACGTTTACCCCAGTAGTAAGGGTCGTTAATAGAGTTAATTTCAACACCTTTACTCGTTGAAGCGTGAATGAATTTCCCACCGCTTATGTAAATCCCTACGTGTGAGACACCGCGACCTGATGTATTAAAGAATACGAGGTCTCCTGTTTGTAAGTTTGCTTTTGATACAGCAGGACCTGCATTAAATTGTGTTCCTGTTGTACGTGGAATCGAGATACCAGATTGTTTAAATACGTACTGTGTATAACCAGAGCAATCAAACCCTCCTGGTCGTGTTCCACCCCATCGATAAGGTGTCCCCATATGTTTCTTCGCGTTTGAAATTACTGTGTCTGCTGAGCTTGCTGAAGCAATCATTGCTGCTGGTGCTGTGAAGAGCAACATGAAACTTGCAAGTACTGTCATTAAAATACGTTTCATACGTTTTTCCAATACCCCTTTCAAAATGTCCATATCTAAAATGTAGTTTGTATTCGTTTGTTATTCATTCGTTTGTCTAACTGTTAAATATAGTATCATAGGTATCTCATCGTTCGGTTACAGTTATATTACAGATACGTTACATTCAGTCATAAACGACGTTTTAATATGTAACAAAGCGGGTATACAAGAGCTCGAAACGTTGATGTAAGCGGTTTTCCGAATGTTACAAACGTAATGAAAAAGAAAATGTGATATACTCACAAAAGAATAAAAAAGTGAGTTTTTATCGATATTCGAAGAAAGTAGAGAGTAAAATGACGAAAATTATCGTATTTAGCAACATGTATCCTTCGGAAAATCATCCGACATTCGGTATTTTTGTGAAAAATCAAGTGACATTATTAGAGGAAAATGGAATAACGCCTATCGTCGTCGCTATTCAAGAACCGGGAAAAGGGAAATGGACGAAACTGATGAAATATAGTAGTTGGCTTACTCGTTCATTTTTTACGATGTGGAAAAACCGTCATCATTTATCATTGACCCATGCACATTATATTTTTCCAACAGGCGTATTATCGTATTACGGTAAAAAATGGTTCGGAATTCCGTACGTCGTCACAGCACACGGTGGCGATATCGATCAAATGGCGAAAAAAAGTCCACGTATTCATCGTTGGACGAAACGTATTTTACAATATGCTGATGAAGTAATTGCCGTAGGTGAAAAATTAAAAGCAGATATCGTACAACAATTTGAAGTAAAGGAAGAGAAAGTCCACGTAATTAGTATGGGTGTCAACCGTTCGATTTTCCACGTGATGCCACAAGAACTATCGCGTGAAACGTTACACCTATCAAAAGAAGCGACAATTTTACTTTACGTTGGGAATGTCATCCGTGCAAAAGGAATCTTGGAATTGTTGCAAGCGTTTGAAAAAGTAGAACGCCAACATGAACAGTTATTACTCTATATTGTAGGTTCTCAAAAAGATGAAGCATTTTCAGCAGAAGTAAGACGATATATTATCGAGCATCAATTACAAGAAAAAGTGCAATTAATTGGGCCTCAACCTCAATCTATGCTTGCTCGTTGGATGTCGGCAGCGGATGTATTCGTTTTACCGTCTCATCAAGAAGGGTTCGGACTCGTTGCACTGGAAGCGATGGCTGTTGGAACACCCGTCGTTGGAACGAATGTTGGCGGTATTCCGTATTTACTAGCAAATGATGCAGGGATTCTTGTAGCACCTCATGACGAAATAAGTTTAGCTCAAGGTATTGATCGGGCATTATCTCGTCCAGAAGAGCGCTATACAGAAGCGAAAAATGAAATCGTTCAACAACATTCATACGATGTCATCGCAGAACAATTATTAGCGATTTATAAAAAAATCGGAAAAGAAACGAACATAAAAAAGAAGCCGATGAATTGACGTAGGAGCTAAGACAACGACCCACAAAATAAAAACGGTTCTTTTTCAAGTGTTGGGGTGACGAATACGTCACCCTAAATGAGAACCTATATTTTTATACTTATGACTTAATAAAATCTTTGATCACTTTCGTTTTGTTGTTTAATCCTTCTACAAAACCGTTTGTATAGCCATAGACAAAGCTATTTAAAATCTCTGTTTGCTTTGCTTTAAATGTCATTACTGTACGCTTCATTGGCTCACAATTAGATGCTAACACTTCTTCATACCAATCAATCAGACCACTTTTCACTTCCGAAATATCTTCTGACTCCTTCGATCGATCAAACCACTGAACAAAAGACTCTTTCAACTGGTAGGCTTCTGTTAACTCTTCAGAATAGGATAAGTAGCGCATCAATTCTTTTCGTTTCAAAGGAGACAAATTTCTTTTATAC
>JASLJC010000123.1 GCA_030152585.1 Savagea sp.
CAGTTTTCTTGTTTTTCTTTATCGGTATTTTAGTTAGTAGTTGGATCGTAGGAGGAACGATTCCTACACTTATGTATTTAGGATTTAGTTTTATTTCTCCGACATTTTTCTTAGCAACTGTATTCGTCGTGACGGGGATTATCGGTATTTCTGTCGGAAGTTCATTAACGACAGTTGCCACAGTCGGAGTTGCTTTTTTAGGGATGGCGACAGCATTAGACGTTTCGCTTCCGATGGTAGCAGGAGCGATTGTAAGTGGTGCATTTTTTGGAGACAAAATGTCACCGTTGTCTGATACGACAAACTTAGCTTCTTCACTCGTCGGAGTTGATTTATTTGAACATATTAAAAATATGAGTTGGACGACGGTACCTGCATTTATTATTACAGGCGGCTTATTTATGTGGCTTTCACCGAAAGCTGAGCAAATTCCGATGGAAAACATGACCGCCTTTAAAGAAGGGCTACTCGCAACAGGAATGATTCATTGGTATGCCTTAATACCTTTACTCGTTTTAATTGTGTTAACATTTCGAAAAACGTCTGCGGTATTGACGTTAGCGATCAGTTCAGCTGTTGCCATTGGACTTTCATATTTCCATATGCACTTATCTTTTGCTGATATTATGAATATTTTATTTAGCGGTTACGTCAGTGAAACAGCAAATGGCGCAATCGATGCCCTCTTAACACGCGGTGGATTAAATAGTATGATGTTTACAATCGGACTCGTTTTACTCGCTTTAAGTATGGGGGGCTTGTTATTTACACTCGGTATCGTTCAAAGTTTACTTCGCCAAATTCATCATATGTTAACGAAAGCATCATCGGTAATAACAGCGTCTGCTTTAACTGCAATTGGCGTAAACGTATTTATCGGCGAGCAGTATTTATCGATTTTATTGACAGGCCAATCATTTAAAGAACATTATGAACGTGTCGGATTAGAAGCGAAAAACTTAAGTCGGGTGATGGAAGATGCAGGAACGGTCGTAAACCCACTTGTACCTTGGAGTGTTTGTGGTATTTTTATTGCAGATGCGCTCGGCGTTCCAGTAATGGCTTACTTACCGTTTGCATTTTTCTCTTTATTATCACCCGTTTTAACGATTCTTTTCGGTTTAACAGGGAAGACATTAACGAAAAAAGCGGCATAAAGGGGAAGATGTACAATGATTATTCAAGCACCGATGGCTGGTGTTACGACACCTCAATTCGTTGTAGCAAGTTGTGAAGCAGGTGCGCTCGGTTCACTAGGGGCGGGCTATATGTCTGAAAGTGAAACAGCGTCGATGATTTATCAAATACGAGAAAAAACGACAAAACCATTTGCAGTCAATTTATTTGTACCGGAAAAAAAGACGTGTACGAACGTTGAAGCCGCACGAGCATATGCTAAAATTCGAACGTATGAAAAGCGACTCGGATTAGATGAACAACCGCTAAATCATCCAAAAGAAGCATACGATGAGCAGTGTGCTTTATGTATACGAGAACGTGTTCCATACGTTTCCTTTACATTCGGTTTACCCTCTCGTGAAACAGTGATTGCGATGAAGACGAAAGGTATTCGTTTAATTGGTACGGCAACATCGAAAAAAGAAGCAGAGGCTGTAGAAGCGAGAGGATTAGATTACGTCGTCCTTCAAAGTATAGAAGCAGGAGGTCATCGGGGATCTTTTATCGAAGAAGGACAAACGGATTGGCGTACTCTGTTAGAAGAAACTTCTCATCTTTTTATTCCTCGTATCGTAGCAGGAAGTATTGCAACGACAGATGATGTCAAAGAAGCGTATGAAAAAGGGGCAGCTGGTGTTCAAGTTGGTACGGCACTTTTATGTGCGACTGAAAGCGGTGCATCTCTTGTACATCAACGAGCGTTGCGACAATCTAAACGAGGAGATACGACGTTGACAAAAGCGTTTTCTGGAAAGTGGGCACGCGGTATACGGAATACGTTCATTGATGAAATGAAAGATGCGACAATTGCACCGTATCCGTATCAAAATGAATGGACGAAACGTTTACGAAAAGAAGCAACTCGACAAGGGAATGCTTCCTTCGTTTCTCTTTGGTCAGGGACAAAAGGTTATTTGGCAGAAGAACGTTCAGTAGGTGATATATTAGCTCCATTTGTCACATTAGCACAATTTTATAAAAAAAATACGTAATTAAAAAAGCCTAATTTGCATACGGTATTGTAATGGAAAAGTTCGTTTCACTTTAACTTTTGAAAGCCACTACCTACATGCAAATTAGGTTTTTGTTTATTATCGTTTTTCTTCGTTTTGTAATAACGATTTAATGGGTTCAATTTTTGTAACGATAGCGACACCATTTTTGTAATGTGCAGTTGCTTGCCACTTATACGAAAGGTTATCGTTGTTTTCTTCGTCTGTTAGTGTTTCATCCCACTCTTTTTGTTTTAATTTTTCAGGATGCGGTTCGTATGATTCAATCGCATAACCGATGTAATGAGAAGCGTTTGTAAATTGGGGTTCGAACTTTTGATAATCTCCGTAATAAGTAAGTTTCGCTTTTAAAAAACGTTGAGATGTTGAAGGTTTATGCAAAGCGACACGTTCTATCGTTACGGGAGAAGCGTCAGTTAAATAAAAATAAACGTCGATCGTTTGGTTAGGTCGTTTCATTATATGTTGTTGCACATTGTTGTCGTAAACAGAAGCGTGTTGTAATTGTTTAGAAAAATAATCAGTCACAACAGGTATACTTTTCTTCTCTCCTGGTTCAAAAGAAGAGACGATGAAAGTAAACGTATCATCAGATTGCATTGTACGGAAAGGTAGAGCAAACAATACAAGTAAAATGACAGTTGGGATTAAAATAGTGAACGTAAATTGTTTACTGTTCATGATGACGTTCTCCTTTCTTGTATGCTCGTTCGAATAAGAAACCAATCGTTAATAGAAGAACACCCGCAATAATAAAGAATGCAGATTTCGGAATGAGTTCATACGTATAGTCGACATATAGTCTAAATACGAGTGCGCCAATAAGTACAATCGCTTGTAACGTATAATTTCGAAGAGCATATAATAAAAGAATACTGAATAGAACGGTCCAAATAAGCGCAGCGGTCGAACCGTCGGTGAAAAGTTGCTGTTCCCACGTAGCAGGGATCGTTAATGCGATACTTGCAAATAAAAGTAAAATCGTTGATACCCAACGTACGACTTCTTGATGCAAACGGAAAGGAGCAAATAATAAAAGAAGTGCGATGAGTACAAATAAAAGGGCTTGAATCGCATTCGGTATGTCCAACGTTTCCAATAAAGAAAGAAGCCAACTACTTAGTGTTAACATTTGTAACCCGAAAATAAAGGAAGACGATTCATTTCTCTTTTCATTAATATATGTCACGCTTAACGTTAATAATAATCCGAAAAAGATAATAAGAAGAGAAGGGTTCGCATATAAATTAAAAGAAGTAATCATTAAAATAAATAGCGAAACAATTGTCATAAGCCGATCTTTTAAAAAATAAAGGAGAGGCAATAGCCCAGTCACGATAAGAAGGACATTGTAAGGTTCGAAGTAAAACGGTTGAAAGAAAGATTGAATGAAGAAAACGCTAGCACCGAAGGCGAGACTACCGGCATACCATAAACTGCGTCCGGTTTTAAAATATCGTTTTTCGACGATAAATCCGCTTGTAAATAAAGTAAGTGTACTAGCGAACAAAATGAAAAATTTGAAAGGAATAGAAAAAGTGCTCCAAAAACTTGAAACGAGTGCGATAAATCCAATACCGATTAAAATGCCACCCGTTGCTAGTAAAGCAGTAATTGGTGATACTTTATTTTTTTCAGTATAGTAATGTTGTGCTCGTTCGAATGCTTCATCCGATAATAAAGCTTCATCATGTAGTTGATGTAAAGCTCGTTGAACTTCTTGATAAGTCTTCGATGGAAGTGAACGTTTCAATAGATTAGCCTCCTTTTTAATTCAAAACAGTATACTTGAATTTAAAAGAAGTGTCAATTTCTATTTTCTATGTTTTAGGAAGTAGAAAAGGGGAACATATGTAATGTTTATATAGAGGAAGAGGTGACGATAAAATGGGGCAATTAATAGGATATATCGGTCAAATTTATGAAGCACAATATATTATTTTAAATAGTTTACAACGTATAAAAAAAGGAA
>JASLJC010000131.1 GCA_030152585.1 Savagea sp.
TGCTGAACGCCTCGTCATTCAGAAAGAGCATTTAGATGAAGCTGTGAAAGATTATCAGCGAAAAAACATTGAACGTGAACAAAATATACGTGATTTGCAAGCGTGGACGATTTCTTATGACGATTATACGAAACGCCAGCAAGTATTAGATGAGAAAAAAGAAGCAATGGACATATTAAGAAAAGAAATCGACCAACTCGAACAAAATGATGAGCAAGTGAGACGATTAGATGAACTACAAGAAAGTATGGAAGTCGTTGCCAAAGAGGTCGAACAAGTCGAGCGTACGATCGAATCGTTAGAAGAAGAATACCGATTTCATCGAATGGAATATCGCGCGCAACGAAAAGGATGGATTGAAGCACAAAAAGCGAAAGAAACGTACGATTAAAAAAATCGAGAAGATGAAGCGTTAACGAAACAAATTGAATTACTAGAAGCGCTTCAAAAGTATGAATTACAAGTGAAAACGATTGAAACGAATCTAGAAGAAATTCGCCCATTACATGAGAAAAAAGAGCAAGAATTAAAACAATGGAAAGAAGCTTATTTTGAGGCACAAGCAGCGCTACTTGCACACCGATTACATGACGGAAAAGCATGTCCCGTTTGCGGTAGTAAAGAACACCCTAAAAAAGCGAACGTTCACGCAACCCTTGTCACAGAAGAAGCACTTGAGCAAAAAGAGCAAGCTTTCCGTACACTTGACCGAGAACTTATTGAATACGAACAACAATTAAAAGAAGCAGTGCGTCAACGTGATCGTTATGAAGCAGCTCGTATAGAACGAAACATTCATACGACGATTGAACAATTAAAAGAACAACGTGAATCGACGTATAGCGCAATGGAAGGATTGACGTATCAGCAAGGAATCGAAAAAACATTAGAAAAAATCGTACGAAGTTTAGAAGAAAAAAATGAAACGTACCAACAAACATTAGATCAATGGAAAGCACAATTAACAGAAAAACAAATTGCCTTCAGTACGAAAAAAGCTACTTACGAAGAAGTAAAACGTGCGATACCAGAGATGCTCCACGATCGAAAAATGTATGAACGTGTTTTACGAGAGAAAAAAGAAATATACGACCAATACATCGAAGAAGAAGAAGCGTTAATTGCACGTCACCAACAATTGATGACGATGAAAGCGTCATTAGAGGCAACGAAAGATAGTGTGCTTCGTGCATTACAAGATCAAAAAGAACGAGTGGATCAACAGAGCAAGAAATGGGAAGAAGCATTGGCGAAAGAAAAATGGAGCATGACGGATTATGAGAAGTGGCACGAACGATTAGATGAACGAGCATCTATGAAAGAACGTCTCACAGCTTATGACCGAGAAATGCAAGAAGTGAAAATCCGTTTAGACGTTTTAGAACAATCGTTAAAAGGAAAAGAACGCGAACCTCTCGAGACGTACGAACAAGTAATTGCCGCGACGAAAGAACGTGTAGAACAACAACGAACACTCGTCCATCAAGCAACGCATGCACAAAACGAATATCGACGTTTTATCGAAGAAATCGAACAATATATGAAAACGTCTGCCGAAAAAGAAACGAGTTATCGTCAACTCGCACATTTGTCCCGTCTCGTTTCAGGAGATAATGAAGCGAAAATCTCGTTTGAACGATTTATCCAAATTGAATATTTAGAACAAGTGCTTCAAGCAGCGAATTTATATTTCAATGACTTAACAGATGGACAGTATCAATTTGAACGAAATGAAGAACGAGCAGCTCACGGTCGAGCGAGTGGATTAGATCTCGTCGTGTTCGATGGGTTTACCAATGAATTACGCGACGTTAAAACGTTATCTGGTGGTGAGAAGTTTATCGCCTCTCTCTGTTTATCATTAGGTATGAGTGATGTTATCCAAAGTCATCAAGGAGCTGTGCAAGTCGATACGTTGTTTATCGATGAAGGTTTCGGTACACTCGATGAAGAAATGTTACGAAAAGCGATTGATGCACTCGTTGCATTAGAGCAAACCGGACGAATGATCGGTGTCATTTCTCACGTTGAAGAATTAAAAGAAGCACTCCCTGCAGAAATTGCAGTGACGAAAAACAATGCCGGCCATAGCCGATTAGAGGTGATCGTAAAGTGAAAAAAGGTCCATTGACGCTCGGTCTCGTCCTCGTCTTTTTAGTCGGTTTAGCGTTTTATTTACAAACGACGATGCAACAATCTACTGAAAAAGTAGGACCGTATACGTTAGCGTATTATGAAAAAAATGAAACGGAATATGTTGGAGATAATAGCAAAGTCATCGGTTTAATCGATCAATTGCCGTATGCAAGAGAACGAAAAGAAGTGCATATCGATGCAAAAGGGCATGGCCTGCAACTTATATATAATCGTAATCAAGGAGAAATAGATGAAGGGGAATTGTTATTTCATCAAGCGATCTTATTCCAACTCATTCACAATTTAAATTACGTAGAATATAAGTGGCAAGATGGATTAGAACGTATTACGAAGGAAGAAATGAAAACGATGTACAATTGGTCAGGCAAACGACTAGAGGAAGAACAATTCCAACAACAAATTGTTCAACCAATACGAAATCATCAAGTAAAACGAAAGGAAGGATAATATGCAAATCGTTATTATAACAGGTGCTTCGAAAGGAATTGGTGCAGCACTCGTACAAGAATGGAAAAAACGTCAACAAGTCGTCGTTATAGGTGTTGCACGTACGTCGATAACAAATGTCGATCATGCCATTATAGGTGATGTGACCGAAGAAGAAACACGTCAACAGTTCCAACGTCTATTAGAACAGTATCAAGCGAAAGCGAGTCGTTTTACGCTAATTAATAATGCGGGTGTTGTCGAGCCAATCGGTATGTTCGGACTGATTGATAGTCAGCATATTCAACGAGCAATCGACATTAACGTAACAGCGCCGATGGAATGGACGAATACGTTCATTCAAACATTAGCGACATTTTCAGGTGAAAAACAAGTAATGAACATTTCATCAGGAGCTGGTCGAAAAACGTATGACGGTTGGGGAGTGTATGGGACGACAAAAGCGGCAATCGATCATTTTTCGTGGATCGTTTTCGAAGAACAGAAACGAGCAAAATATCCGGTCGATATCGTCGCCATCGCACCGGGTATTATCGACACGAATATGCAAAGTGTCATTCGCGCAGCGGATGAAAAAGCATTTCCCCCATTACAACGGTTCCTCGATTATAAAAAAGAAGGAGCGCTCGCTTCACCTGAGCAAACAGCAGTCGGTTTGATTCGATATTTAGAAAGTGACGTTATGAAAACGACACCGAAAGCAGATATTCGACAATTTTTGTCGGAATAAATCAAAAACGTATAAACGAGTGTACGATAAATCGTTTATACGTTTTTTCTTTTCTAGAAAGACAAACAAAAGAAAAAGAAGGAGAACGCAAGAAAGTATCGATTAAAATGTCTTTCTCTAAAGAGCGATAAATTCAGAATATTTCAATATAATGAAAGTCGTTACGATTTAATTGGAACTGTAAGCGAAAATGCGTATAATAGACTCGTTAGAATAACAGTACGTTGATAAGGAAAGGGAGAAGACGATTGAAAAAATTATTGTTAACAGCAGCGATTAGTTCAGCACTCGTTTTAGGGGCTTGTGGCGCAGACAAAGAAGAAGAGACGAAACAAGGTAGCGCTGTAGAGGAGAAACCTGTAACACAACCTGTCGAAGAGAAAGCCGATGAAAATAAAAAGCCGAGCATCGCACAACAAATTATCGGTAAATTAGATGAGATGAAAGAAGCGATTGAAGCAGAAGATTACGAAAAAGCTCGTACATTATCAGAAGATCCACTTCTTGCAAACAATCGAGAAGCAGGTGCGATGACTGCTTACTTACAATATGTAACGTCAGAAGAACCAGTGTATAAAAAATCATTCCGCCTTGCAAACGATGTAGATTACGGTTACAGCGGTCGCTTAGGTGAAGAAATTGAAAAAGCTGTCTATACAAAATCAGACGATGCAAACTTTGAAACGATTGACGCTGAAATGTGGAAAGAAATTAAAACGTTAGAAGACGAACGAATCAAACGTTTAGGTGAATAAAAGATGGACATACATTCGATAATGTCTCAGTAAGAAATCGGATGTGTCATTTGAATAAGGTGTATATCTCTCATTTCTTCCTTTTTTATTGACGAAAGTAGAAAAAGAGATGTACGCCTTTTGTTATGTCTTAAGTTGTTCTAACTTTTTTAATGTTGCGTCATAAAAGCGAAAAACGGAAGTTCAAAAAATATTCCTTTTTGAGCTTCCGTTGAATATGAAATTATTGTTTGACTTGGCCGACGAATTGTCGGACGAAAATTTGTTCTCGTTCATCTTTTGCAAATTCCGTTAAATACATGTCGTCATTCGTTTTCGGATGAACAATTCGGATTGAACCCGTTGAATAGTCGAGTTGTTTTTTATTCGCAACTGTTCGTATATGTTGTGCGAGTTCTTGGACCATATCGGTTGATTCGTATTTCGTACCGTCTACTTCGATTTCAAAATGAAAAGGACGTGCTGGTTGTAAAGTAGGCGACCACGTAATTCCATCATCGTATTGTCCTTGGACAACGATAAAATCGACATGGACGACTTGAATTTCAGGTCGTGTCGAGCGGAAGAGGCGTAGCAACTTATTTTCTGCTTCTTCACTTAATCGTTCCGACAAAGGTCGGTCGATTGTCGTTTCAAAAATTTCGTCGTCTACTAACGTCTTTCCGAAAAGCCCGCCCCATGATACATGAAACGTTTCACCGTTGTCATTTTGAACACGAACGACATACGTTGCGTCTTTAAAATTGTAAGTCGTTTGAACAATCGACCATGTTGCATCGTGATATCGTTCGTTTAAAAGTTGTTCTGTTTCTTTTTTAGCATTACTCGTACCGATAGGATTACCTTTAAAAGCTTGCCAAACACCCCCAACGATCAAGAGTAAAATAAGAGCGACGAGCGTTAATAAAATCGGCTTTAATTTCATTTCAGTCTCCTTTATTCCTCATCTTCAATTAATTCGTGAGCGTCAAAATCGCGCATTTTTTCAATCGCAATTAAAAATGGAGGATTGCGGCGTTGATTTAACAACTCGTATCGAATAACGTGAGCGTCTTTTTGATGTAATTTTTTAACATATGCAAGTAAAGCATCACGTTCTTCCGGTCCACCTTCGTGACCATCGTATACCGAAATGGTAATCATTCCATCTTTTTTGAGTAAGTCGAGCATTCGATCGACCGCTTGTACAGTTGAATCCGGTTCTGTTACGACTGATAAATCATCACTATACGGTAAGTAACCGAGATTGAACATCGCACCACCAATTTTACCGTCTACGTATTGGTGAACATTTGCATGACTATCTAAAATGAGGTCGACGGGCGTTTGAACGCCTTCTTTCTCGAGGCGTTGTTTTGTCGCATCGAGTGCTTCTTGTTGAATGTCGAAGGCGACGACTTTTCCAGTTTCGCCAACATGTTGAGCTAAAAATAATGTGTCATTTCCATTTCCTGCTGTTGCATCTACGACAGTATCTCCTGTTTTTGCCGTCATTGAAATGAGTCGTTTTGAAAATGGTAAAACACGGTGTAACACAATTGATGTATCCACAATACATTCTCCTTTTATTCATACAATTCATACGAATTATACCACTTAATTGTGAATTCGTCCTTTGAACGATATGAAAAAAGAATGAGAATATGAACAGAATATTAAAACCATTCAGTAAAGACTTGCAGAAAAATAAAAAATCCGATACAATACGGGTACTTGAGCGAAGAAGAGGAGTAGTAATTGTAAGTCGCAAAGAGAGATTAAGCGGTCGGTGGGAGCTTACGCGCAAATGAACTCGCCTCAGAGCTTATAAAAGTGAAAGAAGTAGCTTTTATCGCGTACGCGGCGTTAGTGCGAAGAGGATTACGACGTAATCAAATGCGGGTGGTACCGCGGGATATCATGTATATTTCGCCCCTTTCTTTTTTAAAAGAAAGGGGCTTTTTTTTAATTTAAAGGAGGAAATAATAATGGCTTACGATCACAAACAGTTAGAGAAAAAATGGCAACAATATTGGCAAGAAAATAAAACGTATCAGACGACAGAAACAGAAGGGAAACCGAACTTTTATGCATTAGACATGTTCCCATATCCGTCTGGACAAGGGCTTCACGTCGGTCACCCACTCGGTTACATTGCGACTGATATTTTAAGTTCATTTAAACGTAAGCAAGGATACAACGTACTCCACCCAATGGGCTGGGATGCATTCGGTCTGCCAGCAGAGCAATATGCACTCGACACAGGAAATGATCCAGCAGAGTTTACTGAACGTAACATTCAAACATTCAAACGCCAAATGAATGATCTCGGTTTTTCTTACGATTGGGACCGTGAAATTAATACGACGGATCCGAGTTATTACAAATGGACGCAATGGATTTTCATCCAAATGTATAAAAAAGGACTCGCATATATTGACGAAGTACCTGTGAACTGGTGTCCAGCACTCGGTACTGTTCTTTCTAACGAAGAAGTAATCGACGGACTTTCAGAACGTGGAAGTCACCCTGTAGAGCGCCGCCCGATGCGTCAATGGGTACTTAAAATTACAGAATATGCCGATCGTTTACTCGAAGATTTAGAGTTAGTCGATTGGCCAGAAAGCTTAAAAGAAATGCAACGCAATTGGATTGGACGTTCAGAAGGGGCGCAAATTCAATTCCCTATCGAAGGAACAGATGAAATGTTTGAAGCTTTTACGACACGTCCCGATACGATTTTTGGAGCGACATATGCCGTATTAGCACCTGAACATAAACTCGTTGAAAAAATTACGACACCAGAACAAAAAGAAGCTGTTCAAGCATACGTCGATTCGATTAAGTCAAAATCAGATTTAGAGCGTACCGATTTAGCAGATGAAAAAACAGGCGTCTTTACCGGAGCGTATACGACGAACCCAGCAAGTGGCGAAAAAATGCCGATTTGGATTGCTGATTACGTACTCGCAACATACGGTACCGGTGCAGTAATGGCTGTACCTGCACACGATGAGCGAGATTATGAATTCGCAACAAAATTCGACTTACCGATTATTGAAGTCGTCGAAGGTGGAGACATTTCAAAAGAAGCGTATACAGAAGAAGGTGTCGCGATTAACTCAGGATTTTTAAATGGCCTTTCGACAGAAGATGCGCAAGCAAAAGCGATCGACTGGTTAGAAAAAGAAGGGCATGGCGAAAGCAAAGTAACGTATCGTCTCCGTGACTGGTTATTCTCGCGCCAACGTTATTGGGGAGAACCAATTCCGATGATTCATTGGGAAGATGGTTCGATCACACCTGTTCCAGAAGAACAGTTACCGGTAGAACTTCCGAAAGCGACAAATATTCATCCATCTGGTACTGGTGAATCACCGCTTGCAAACATTACAGAGTGGGTGAACGTTGTCGATCCTGAAACAGGTATGAAAGGTCGTCGTGAAACGAATACGATGCCACAGTGGGCAGGTTCTTCATGGTATTACTTACGTTACATTGACCCACATAACGACGAAGCATTAGCAGACTATGACAAATTAAAAGAATGGTTACCAGTCGATATTTATGTCGGAGGAGCAGAACACGCGGTACTTCATTTACTTTACGTCCGCTTCTGGCATAAAGTAATGTATGATCTCGGTGTTGTACCGACGAAAGAGCCATTCCAAAAACTATACAACCAAGGAATGATTCTCGGTGAAGGTAACGTAAAAATGAGTAAGTCACTCGGGAACGTCATTAATCCAGATGAGATTGTAAATTCACACGGTGCTGATACGTTACGCCTTTACGAAATGTTTATGGGACCACTCGATGCAGCGAAAGAGTGGACGACTGAAGGGGTTGACGGTGCACGCCGTTTCTTAGACCGTGTCTGGCGTTTATTCATGAATGAAGAAGGTACATTAAATGAAAAAGTACACGGTGAACCTAGTGGAGAACTTGAAAAAGTGTACCATCAGACAGTAAAAAAAGTGACAGAAGACTACGAAAGTATGCATAACAATACAGCGATTTCGCAATTAATGGTCTTCGTGAACGAAGCGTATAAAGCAGAGCGTATCCCTGTTGAATATGCAAAAGGATTCATTTTATTATTATCACCGATTACACCACATATTGCAGAAGAAATTTGGCAAGCACTCGGTCATGACGAATCACTCGCATATGAGCCATGGCCAACGTATGATGAAAATAAATTAGTCGATGATACTGTCGAAATCGTCGTACAAGTGAACGGAAAAGTTCGAGCGAAAATCGAAGTAGACCGCGATGCAACGAAAGAACAATTAGAAGAAGTAGCGATGAGTAATGAACGTATTCAAGAAGAAATTGAAGGAAAAACAGTACGTAAAGTTATTGCAGTACCAGGCCGTCTCGTAAACATCGTCGCAAACTAATGATGCACAAGCCATTCCATCTTTGGGATGGCTTTTTTTTTACTGAAAGGAAGATTCGATGGAATTACAAATCGTAAAAGAAGAGAAAAGACGATATTTACCATTATTACTTGAAGCAGATGAAAGTGAAAAACAAATTGATACGTATTTACACCGTGGTACGTTGTATGTTGCAAAAGAAGAAGGTTGTCTCATCGGCATCGCTGTTGTGACAAAGGAAGAAGAAGGAATCGAGTTAAAGAACTTTGCAATTGTATCGAAGTTGCGTCATCAAGGATATGGAAAACAATTCATTCAACGAATGTGCACGTTATATCGTGGTGAAACGATGTACGTCGGCACAGGAGATAGCGGGATGACGATTCCTTTTTATGAAGCATGTGGTTTTCAATATGCGTATACGATTGAGCACTTCTTTACAGAACATTACGAAGAAGACATAATAGAAAATGGTATAAAGCTGAACGATATGATCGTCTTAAAGAAAGAATGTTCGTAAATTGTTCAAAAAAAGCTTTGAAAAGAGCGGTCGGTTTCGATATACTAATCACATTCTATTCATTTGGGGTACTCATATAATTTTCGAAAATACGGTTCGAGAAGTTTCTACCAGTTCACCGTAAATGAACTGACTATGAGTAGCGGTGAAGTACGGTTAGGGACGTACTTTTTAAAGGTTCCTTCTAAACCTCGCTACTCGTAGAACGGGGTGTAAATAAGAGGAGGAAGAAAGAGTGAATAAGTGGAAAACCGCTGCGCAAGAATCGACACTTGCATTACAACATTTACTCGCAATGTATGCAGGAGCGATTTTAGTACCGCTCATTATCGGTTCAAGCCTCGGAATGAATTCCGAGCAACTAACATATTTAGTCGCCATCGACATTTTAATGTGTGGTGTAGCGACATTACTTCAAGTTTATCGTGGAAAAGTAATCGGGATCGGTCTTCCTGTCGTCTTAGGATGTACATTTACTGCGGTAACACCGATTATCGCAATTGGACAAAATAATGACATTACCGACGTATACGGAGCAATTATCGTTTCAGGACTCATTATTTTTCTGATTGCAGGATTTTTCGGTCGTCTCGTTAAATTTTTCCCACCCGTCGTAACGGGAACCGTCGTCACAATTATTGGCGTTTCATTATTACCAGTTGCATTTAACAATATCGGTGGTGGCGATACACAAGCGGCAGATTTTGCAAGTAGTGCAAATATTGGACTTGCTTTATTGACACTCGTCATTATTTTATTCGTTTACCGTTTTGCGACAGGATTTTTACGTTCAATCTCGATTTTAGTCGGTCTCGTCGTGGGAACCGTCGTTGCGATATTTTATAATATGGTCGATTTCGCACCTGTACGAGAAGCGAGTGTTATGCATATGGTACAGCCGTTTTATTTCGGTGTACCGACATTCGACTTATCAGCTATTATTACGATGACACTCGTTGCGATGGTCTCGATCGTAGAATCGACAGGCGTTTACTTTGCATTGAGTGATATCGTCAAAAAGCCATTAAATTGGAAAGATTTAGCACGAGGATATCGTTCAGAAGGATTGGCGTCAGTTTTAGGTGGAATATTTAGTGCTTTCCCTTACACGACATTTTCTCAAAACGTTGGACTCGTTCAAATGTCAGGTGTAAAAAAACGAAGTGTTATCGTCATAACGGGTCTTATGCTCGTAGCACTCGGATTTTTCCCGAAAGTTGCAGCATTAACGACAATTATTCCGACACCTGTACTCGGTGCTGCGATGGTTGCAATGTTCGGACTCGTCATTACACAAGGGATGAAGATGCTTACACCCGCAATTTTAGAGTCAGCAGAAAATGCTATGGTTGCCGCGATTGCAATTGGACTTGGAATCGGTGTAACAGCTGTGCCGACTATCTTTGAAGTATTGCCAGGATTTATGCCAGCAGCTATTCCAGGACTTCAAGAATTTATGTCGATTTTAACATCAAATGGTATTGTACTCGGTGCAACGACAGCGATTGTATTAAATATTTTCTTTAATATGATCGGACCGAAAAACAAAGATCCATTGTCATTACAATAAAAATGAAAAAGCGTATGAAATCTAAACATTAGATTTCATACGCTTTTTTTCGACGTTCACCTTCAATATTTGTGCTTTGTTTGAGATGTATTGTTCTCACCTTTATGAAAAACATACGGCGTTTACATACATTAAGCGTTCATACCTGCAATCCGACCTGTAACGAGTGCAGACGTAATATTGTATCCACCTGTATAGCCGTGAACATCTAAAATTTCTCCGCAGAAAAAGAGCCCTTTTTTTAATTTCGATTCCATCGTTTTCGGCACGATTTCTTTCGTTTTGACACCACCACCTGTGACGAATGCTCGTTCAATCGGTTGGGTACCAGATACTTTCATTTCAAAATGTTTAAATTGTCGTGCGAGTTGCCGAAGTTGCTCGTTTGAAATAGATGCACTTAATTGGTCTGTTGGGCAATTTGCTCGTTCGAGTAAGAAAAGAAGCCATCGTTCTTGAGCGAGCGACGAAAACGTGTTTTTAAGCGTCTTTTTAGGATGTTGTTCAGCAAGTGTACGAAGTCGTTGGAACAACTGCTCTTCATTTTCGTCAGGAAAAGAGTCGATGACGATTTGAACAGGTCCCGGATGTTTCATCTGTTCTTTTACAACGAATTGGCTTGCACGTAACACAGCAGGTCCGCTTAGACCGAAATGAGTAAACAACATATCCATTCGGTGTGTAATGATCGTTTTTCCTTTTCGGTTGATGACTGAGACATTCACATCACGTAAAGCGAGCCCTTGCAACGTTTTTTGTTGAATGAACGACTCTTTCGATAAGAGTGGAACTTCCGTTGGGTATAATGTCGTCACAGTATGCCCTGCGCGTTCAGCCCACGGATAGCCATCGCCTTCGGAACCTGTATGCGGGACCGCTTTACCACCGACTGCAACGATGACACTTCGAGCGTGCAAGTCTTCACCAGAACGTAAACGTACACCTAATACTCGTTCGTCATCCATTAACAATTTTTCGACAGGAGCTTGCAGGCGGCGTTCAACGCCAAGGTCATCCATTCGTCGAAGAAGTGCATCTAATACGTCGCGTGATCGATCAGATGCCGGGAACATTCTTCCGTGGTCCTCTTCTTTTAACGGAACACCGAGTTGTTCAAAAAATGAAATAATATCTTCATTATTGAAGACAGAAAACGGTCCGTATAAAAAACGTCCATTTCCTGGAATGTGTCGAATGATCTCTTCTTCCGATAACCGATTCGTCACGTTACAACGACCACCGCCAGAGATGAGTAATTTTTTTCCGAGTTTTTTTCCTTTTTCAATTAATAAAACACGTTCATGTCGTTCAGCTGCGGCAATCGAAGCCATTAATCCTGAAGGACCGCCACCGATGATAATGACGTCATATGTTGTATGCAAAGTAAAATCACACTTTCTTTTTTTCACTAGTATAACAAAACTTCACTCGGACGTTGTCTAAAACCGAATTGAAAGGTAAACTATTAGAGGAAGTTATGAAATGGAAGGGTTAAAATTATGTCATCCACACTCGTAAGAGGAACGGCGATTTTAACAATCGGTCTATTCCTCTCAAAAGCACTCGGTTTATTTTATTTAATTCCGCTCTATGCGATTGTCGGAAAAGAAAGTATGGGGCTGTATCAGTATGCCTATATTCCTTACAATTTAGCATTATCGATTGCGATATCGGGAGCGCCACTTGCAGTTTCAAAATATGTTTCGAAATATAATGCACTCGGAGATTATGAGACGGGTCGTCGCTTAATGAAGTCCGGAATGGCGATTATGGTTGCAACAGGCTTCATTTCATTTATTACGTTGTATTTTTTAGCAACGCCGATTGCTCATCTCGTTCGAAGTGATGACGAACAAATTTATACGGTCACACAAATTGCAAGCGTGATTCGTTGGGTTAGTTTCGCTTTGCTCGTCGTTCCATTAATGAGTATCGTCCGAGGATTTTTCCAAGGGTATCAAAAAATGGAGCCAACTGCTGTTTCCCAACTCGTGGAGCAAATTGTGCGAATCGTTGCGGTACTTATTGGAGCATCGGTCGTCATCTACTTTATGAAAGAATCACCTGTTATGGCGATTAATTTTGCGGTGTTTGCTGCTTTTATCGGCGCACTTGCCGGATTGTTCGTTTTATATCGATATTGGTTACAGTATCGAGATGAATTTAACGGACTGCTCGCTACAAGTGTTACGACAGGGGAAAGAATATCATTCGGTTCTATGTATAAAGAATTAATCGGTTATTTATTACCGTTTATTTTAGTCGGTGTCATTAATCCGCTTTATCAATTTATCGACATGATAACGTTTAATAAAGCGATGGCTTCGATCGGTTTAGCGAGCGTTTCGGATCTTTATTTAGGGATGCTCAATTTATTAACACATAAGTTCGTCATGATACCGGTCATGGTTGCAACCGGATTTTCGATGGCGTTAATACCCGTCATGACAAGTTATTACACGAGTGGCAATCATAAAGGTATGGTACGCTCACTCGATCAAACGTTTCAAATTATGATGTTTGTCATGACGCCGATGGTATTAGGAATTATGTTATTGTCAACAGAACTTTATACATTTTTATATGAATATGACGTCATGGGCGCTCGTATTTTGAAAACGTACGCACCTGTTGCGATTTTATTTGGTTTATTTACAGTGACAGCTGCGATGTTACAAGGAATCGACCGGCATAAATGGATCATTTTCACGTCGATGCTCGGGCTTGTTGTGAAATTTATCATCAATGCGCCACTCATTCGACTGTTTGAAACGCAAGGCGCTATTATTGCAACGACAATCGGATATAGTATCGCGGTCATCGGTAATATGTTAATTATTACGAAAACGATGAATTACGATTCTAAGTTAGTCGGCCGTCGTTTTATATTAATTGCCGCATTAAATGCCTTAATGGTCGTTGCTGTTTTGCTCGTGATGAAAGTGATGTATCTATTTGGAGAACCGTACGGACGTATGCAGGCTTTGTTATATAGTCTTGTCGGCGCACTTGTCGGAGCAGGCGTATACGGTTACTTGTCGATTCGAACAGGTTTAGCTCAAGCATTGCTTGGAGACCGTTTATTTCGAATTTTAAATCGATTCGGAATTCAAAAATAAGAAAGGGTGAAAATATGAGATTAGACAAAATGTTAGCAAACATGGGGTATGGATCACGTAAAGAAGTGAAACAATTGATTAAAAAAGGACTCGTTCAAGTGAATGGGCGCGTCGTCCGTCAAAGTAAAGATCAAATCGATGTAGAACGCGATACAGTTACGATTCTCGGTGCAGAAGTGACGTATAAACAATTCGTCTATTATATGTTGCATAAACCACAAGGTTACATTTCAGCGACGGAAGATTACGCACACGACACAGTACTCGATTTATTAGATGAAGAAGCTCAATTTTTTGAACCATTTCCAGTTGGCCGTCTCGATAAAGATACAGAAGGATTACTTCTTTTGACGTCCGACGGAAAACTAGCACATCAACTTTTAACACCGAAAAATAACGTACCGAAAACGTATTATGCTCATATTGATGGTGTTGTTACAGAAGATGATGTAAAAGCGTTCGCAGCGGGTGTTACGTTAGACGATGGCTACGAAACGAAGCCAGGGGAACTTGTCATTATCGAAAGTGATGAAACGTCAATCATTGAATTAACGATTACAGAAGGTAAGTTTCATCAAGTGAAACGAATGTTTGAAGCAGTTGGGAAAACCGTCACTTACTTAAAACGACAATCAATGGGACCGTTACAGTTAGATGAGACGCTATCCCTCGGCGAATACCGAGAGTTGACAGAAGAAGAAGTTGACCAATTGATGCAATATGTCGCTTCATTATAAAAAGAAAGCTGAGGACGTCGTCAAAATGTAACACGTCTCTCAGCTCTTTTTTAAAAGAAATATACATAAAAAGCTATGTGCACGTACGCACATAGCGATCACTCGAAAGAAAATTAGGAGGTCGTCACCTCCTAATTTTCTTTCGAGTGATCGCTATGTGCGTACGTGCACATAGCTTTTTATGTATAGTTCTTTTAAAAAAGAGCTGAGAGACGTGTTACATTTTGACGACGTCCTCAGCTTTCTTTTTATAATGAAGCGACA
>JASLJC010000035.1 GCA_030152585.1 Savagea sp.
TAAAAAAGATCCTTTATCGCAATTTTTGCGGTAAAGGATCTTTTTTCATTTTATCAGATGAATGGATTACTAGGCACTTTAAAGTGAAGGAGCGAGTGTACGAACATAATAGGCATCTACTATTTCGCCATCCCCCTCATCGTAAATAACACGCACTGGAATATGAGTCTCAACGTCTATCCAAATTTTTTGCAATGTTTTCGTTTTATCTTTTCGATGTAACCGATACGCTGGACGTCCTGCAATAGGATCTTCTCCGCGCCATTCAAAATCTTCTGCATGTAAAGACTCTAAATAAAAATAACCGAGATGGCGAGGAGTTGGCAGACGTAATGCACTGTTTTTCATTTCTTCTACTGGTAGCGTCATTTTTTCATTTGCTTCATAATTTTCATACGTATAATACTTCTCAGTTAATACCATTCTTTCTTCCATGTTTTCCCGTGTACTATCCAAATATGACCGCACGATGACTCGTTTTTTACTCGATTGTTCTTCGTAATAAACGGCCTCTGTTTGCTCTCCTTTCGTAAACAATGTAATACTTAAATTGTCGCTTTCTAATGGATAAAATGCACTAAGTTGTGCACGGTGAAACACTTCTTCTTTCGTCCATTGTTCAGACTCAATCGGTATTTCTTGGGAAGGAGATTGGCAACTTGTTAAAATGAACAGAATACTGATTATGAACAGGATAAACTTCTTCATTTTAAAAGACGTTCTACCATTTTACTTATTGTATTAGCTTGTCGATGTGTCGTTCGATATGTTTGTTTTCTTATAGCACGTTTTGCAATCTTTTGAGGATCACCCGTTGCAATTGTTTTAACATCTCGTATAGTTGTTGCTGTTTTATTAAGTTGACGTGCAAGTTTATATAATTTTTTGTCCATCTTTTTCTCCTCCTATCTATATAAAAAGTATAACAGACAGATAAAAGAAAGACCGGCATTTTTTAGTCTAACCGATAACATGTTATCGGTTTTTTGATTTTTGTTTTGATGTGTGGTTGTTAATCTATTCGTCGGATAATATAAAAATCGCTATAAAAAGAAAAAACTCTGAAGAAAGAAGAGCTTTTTCTTTTATTATTAAGGGAAAGGAATAATCATCCAACTAATGAAAAATAACGAAATGAAATAAATCGTTAAAAACAGTTGTAAACCGAGCCCCCACCATGCAAAAGATCTACTTTTTTTAGAAAACAGAGCAAGCAGACTCGTTATGATCCCGAGTATCATACTTACCGTTAATAGTAGTGGAATCTTTTGTACTGGGAAAAACATTACGTAATGGACGATTAACAATCCGACAATTCCACATAATACACTTAACCAACCGGCTACTTGAATACTGTTTTTTACGATTCGATGTCGTACCAATTCCATAACATCACCTCTCCTACTTTCATTTCACGTATTCTTTGTTCTTCTTGCAATGCTTCAATTTCTTTTTTCGGTCCTGTAATAACAACACCGTATGTTTGCATCGGTCCTTGTTGCTTTTTCAAATATTGAATCCGTTCTTTTAAGGCTAACGCTTTATGGGATGAAAGAAAAGTTGCTTCACGTTCATGTTTTTCTAAATAAGTTAAAATATTAAGGAATACTTCTTCGTGATCAACATCTTCACGGTAAGGTGACCATGGAATGTCTTCTTGGCGTTGTACGTGATAACCTAACGGCGATACGACATTTCCATCTTCACTTAACATCGTTTCTTCAACACCTGTATCGATTGCAGCCCATACGACGTCAACGTTCGGTAACATCTGTTTTACTTTTTCTACGCTCATTAAGTGATGGAACGATACGTAAGCTTCTACTACAGTTCCGTCAGGCAATCCACGGACTTTTTCCCATTCACGTGGTGTTTCAAATGGTACTGCATTTAAAGGATGTGCTAGCCATGCACTTTGCTCTTGTGGGTATTTACTTTCAGGGCGTTTCTGTAAAGATGACGTGACGTTTTGTTTTGTCGCCTGACCGAGTGTGAATGTCGTATCATACGTTTTAACAGGTAACCATTCTTTACCGATTTGTTTCCATCCTTCATATTGGAGCTTCATCGTAAATGGTGAAAATTCCATTTCCGTTTCCATCGGCTTGAGCGCAACGTTCGGTTCTGTAACATATACTGTTTGATGTGCTACTTCCATTAAAGTCGTTGATTTCGTACCAAATGCGTAATAATAGTACGTAAATAAGTACATCATCGGAAGAATGAGTAAAAAAAGAGTTAATGTGCCTAACATTAGTTTCCACTTTGAACGATTCACTGCTTTTTTAACGGTCGTTGATGGAATCGTAGACGTTTCTTCTGATACTTGTTGTATCCATTTTTCATATGTTTTTTTCATATTGAACTCCTTCCAAACGGCGCTTCATTTTTTGACGCCCTCGGTATAAATAACTTTTCAATGTGTTGATGTTCACTTCTAGTATGTTTGCTGCTTCCTCGTTTGTGCAGTCATATATGTCGCATAATAATATCGCTTGCTTTTCTAATGGGCGAACGTAATCGAGATGTTGTAGCAATTCTTCATAACTAGACTGGGCTACGACGACTTCTTCTGCCGATGGGGCATTTAATATGACTTTTTCAGTGACAATACGCCTTTCTTTCCGCAAATCGTCAATATACGTATAGTAAGCTACTTTAAATAGCCACGGCTTTACTTCGCGTATCGATCCTGCTAACAATGTCGTATACGTCTTCGTAAAAGTCTCTTGTAACATATCTTCTGCACGCTCCCGGTTTCTCGTCAGCGAATATAAATAACGAAATAAATCATTAGCATATCGTTCATAAATCATTTCAATGTCCATTGCCGCCTCCTTTCACCCTATCCTCGTTTGAGTAGTATAAAAAGTTGCACTTTTCGCCGAAGCTTTTTTGTACAGACACTAGTTCAAGTCGTGAGCCTTCCTTTTAGATGCGAAATCATCTGGAAAACCTCTACACCTCTTCTAAAACCTCAAAAAGACACTTGAACGTTTCATTCAAGTGTCTTTCGTTTATTAGAGACAACTTTTGTCTCTTTTTCATTTTTCTCTAACCATAACGTCGTTCATCATCTTTCGGTGATTGCGAATAAAATCGTTGTATCGGTCCATTCCATCTTCTACGTTGAATTGAGCGGTAGTGATTATTCGTATACGCCCCAATCACTTTTTTCCAAAACTTCTGAGCAGGCTCATTCGACGCATCTTGGCGTACTTCCCACTCTCCTTCGAGTCGATCAAAAATACGGACAGCTGCTTGTTTTCCAATACCGTAACGACGGAACTTTCGCATGATGAAATAATCTTCCAAATACCAAAATGTTCCTGTTTCGTCCGTTACGCGTTGAATTAAAGCAAATCCTGCATACTCACCGTTCATTTTGAAAACGTATGGGTACGTGTTGTTTCTTTCATAATACTTGCGCGCATCAATATATTCGTAGCTTCCTGATGGTAAGAGGTCTGCGCCATCAAACTCCGCATAATCGTAACAATAAAAGTCGATCATGCGGTGCAGGGCGTCGACATCTCCCTCCTCTACTGCTTCAATTTCTAAAGCGGGAGGTAAAATGTGTAACATGAAAACTTCTCCTTTTTTTACCGTTTATGTTTCATTTCTTCAATAGTATTATACAACATTTCATCTAAATATGTGTGATCGAAGCTCGGACTCATATCTAACAAGCGAATTCCGTACGGATTACGAGCAATCATTCGCTCTTCTTCTTTCGATTTCATCTCAGCATCTGTCGCTTTTAACGGATAAAGTACCCACACTTCGTGAACCGGTCTCATTTCAACATACCGGTTTTGTTCTAACCCGAGTAAACGAAAATCTGTTCGGAAATTAGAAGCGTATGCTTCTAGCTGCATCATCGTCGAAGGTACTTCCTCTGTCGTTTGTAAAATAGACTCTTGCCAAATAAATTGAGGATTACGATATTTAAAGTCGATGACGAGTGAACCACACAACTGCTCTTTTTCCCAAACATCAATACGGCAGTCCGGCCGATTATTTTGTAACGTATAATACGGCGTTTTTTTTGACATCGCTCGTGGGTCACGTGGAACAGGTTCATCGTAAACGAGCCGAATAAACGTAGACTCTTTTTTTAACGCCCAAATCCGCTGCGCTTCTTCCATCACTGTTTCTTCTTGATCGACGCTATATCCTATCCGCTGAAATGACTCTGCTAATTTCATAAAACCCCATAACTCGTACAATTCATCAGAACGTTTGTATTGTAACTGCTTGCCGTATAATACGTCGTTATATGCTTTTCGGCGGTACCGCAACATACGGTAAACCGTCGTATAGGCCCCTCCACTTAATAAAAAAGGAGGAACTGAAAACACCGTTAAGGGAGATACCCGTTGCACCCAAGCACACTGTAAAAATTGATGTAAAGCATGACGAATAGGTCGTAACGTCTGACGTAATTTCGGATCTGTCGTATGCACACGACGAATCATACGGAGTAGTTGCGTGCTAAAATGTTTCACATAACGATTCGGTTGAACATCTACCGTAATCGTCGACTTCGCTGCGAGCACTTCATTTTGTTGTCCTTCTTGTATAAGAGAACGTATCACTTTTTCATCAAACCGACGAACACGATCAATCGGTGTGAAGTCATACTGTTTCACGACTTCTTCATACGGTGCATATTGAATCGAGCGCAAAGCATTTTCAAATGCCTTCTGATGTTTCGCTATATAAAGTAAATGCTCGCGTTCTTTTAATGATGGCGTATCTAATATTCCCGCACGAAATTGTCGCTTCTCACTCACTTGCATCGCTAAACCTTTTTCAATTTCTTCTAAATCTTCGACCATTTGCATATGTTGCTCAGCTAATACTCGTCGTGTCGTCACTTGAAGCGATGCATCGTACCATTTACCATCATAAGAAACTGTTACAATATATCGGCCCGGAATAAATGGATACGGCTTTTGCTTTCGCGCACGATATATTTCATATGCACTATCACGAGGACTCATATAAAATCCATGTTCATCAGATGAACCGATCGTCGGCTCATAATGCTCAATTTCATCGACATACAATTTCGCACTCGCTGGTGCTTCAAATGAGATATCAAATTCAGAGTTTTCTTGTAAAATGATAGGTTCTTTTTCTCGTTCTTCTCCTCTTATATTAAAATGAGATGTCGCTTCAATGATTGACTCATTCATTCCGAAAATTTGTGTAAATGTTAATTTAAAAGGCATACCCATTACGCGACAACTCCTTCGCTTTTTCAGCGATAACGATACGCGATGTCGTAAATAAGGATAAATCGGAATACGTATCGAACAACTCTATGAGCGCCGATTCTGTCACAACTCCTTCTGTTTCATCGTACGTCCCAACAATTGGTCGCAGTAACTCCTCTGTTCCTCTAATTTTAGAAGCGATACGTTGAACGAATTGTAAATCAAACGCTCGATCTCGCTTCAATCCGCTTTCTAATGCTGTAAATGCATTTCGCATATAGCGGTCAATACGTTCGACTATACGTGGACCAATCCCTCCATGAATCGTTTCAGAAGAAAGTAATTGGTGAACATCCCACAAAAAGTCTAGTTCACGAGGGTATAATTGAATTATAGATTCTTCTCGAATAAACGATTGAATCGCAACAGGTTTTGGCGGTGAGAGAAGCGACGGTTCTTCAGATGACATTCCGTCTAATAAATTGCGAAACGGCTCGACATGTAACATCATCACATTCGCACGGTCTAATACTTTGTCACTCAACATTTGCGTACTTTCATCTAAATTTACTGTTCCTGTGAAAAACACGTTACTTCCTATCGAAATGGAAGGTGGGTATTGTTTTCGATTTTTTAACTGCAATGCTGGATTATATAGCGCGAGACGGCGATGTTCTTCTTCTCGTTCAAGTAATGATAAAAAGGGTGAGAAGTAATGTTCAATACGCGCTAAGTTCATTTCATCGAAACAAACGATATAAGAACGATGAGGATGACGCTCTGCTTCACATAATAAATCGACTAAACCGGTCGCTGCCGGACGGTATTGATCGTGAATCGCGTCGACATACCCGAGAATATCGGCTTCATCCGTCCACGTTGGACTAACGGGAATAAATAAAAATTGTTCTTCTTGTAAACCTAAGCTTTTTTGATACGTCTGTACGAGGCGCGATTTACCTGTACCACTCATCCCTGCTAATATCGTCAAACCTCCTGACTTCATACACGTATGAAAATTGTGTAAATCTTCTGTACGATAAGACAGTTGTAATTGTTTCGTATCTTTGATCCATCGGCGTAAAAACGAAGCTTCTTCTTCCAATAACGTTTCATCGATTACCGATGGTTCAATAACGTGAAGTGCTAGTTCTTCTTCTACTTCAACTTGTCTTTTTTCTGCTTTCGTCTTCAACTCTTCAACGAGCCGTTCAAAATGACGAGTCTCTACAAATGCAACGCCGTCGTACACATACATATCATCGATCCACTTTTTAGGTAGTGGCGCATAACGGACGGTATTTTCTTGAATCTCATCAAATCGGAATCCCCCATGAGCATAATGGAATGAGTCGAATAAACCGACAGCATAAAGAGATTGTGCAGCGTCTTTGAAAAAGACAAGAGGGTGCATATCTTCTGTCGCATGACTCACTGCATCATTTTGACCGATAAACTCATGGCGTTGAATCGTTTGAGCGAACGCGTCAATCGTATTATATTTCTTACGTTCTTGACTAAATAAAGGAATCGGTAAAAATGTTTCATTCCCAACAAACGTTTCTCGTTTCGGTAAAACGTCAATATCACGCGCACTAAAATGACCATCTTGCGAATGGATACGAAAAACGAGTAAACGATCGGCTAAAAACGTTCGAAGTGCTTCCATCCTTGCACTATCTTCCACTTCCGTTTCATAAAATCCGACGTCTTCTAAATAATTAACCCAAGACGTCACAATCTTTTCTGAATGAGGATAGTCATTACTTGGAAAAGACAAGCATTCAATCCAAAATTGCAGTACACCAGACTTATTAATAAATATCGGTGCATGATTTTCAGTTTTTCCATGATCGGCTAAACGTCCGATGACAAACCCTTCCCATGCATAATTTCTCCAACGATCGGTCGACATATGTTCAGTTGGTCGTTCCTGTTCTGGAACTGAAACGACGACTTGTTTTTTGTTTTCTTCTATTTCTTTTTGAAGCTGTGTCACTTGTATACGTAACGCTTCATTTTTTTGTTCTAATTGCTCAATTTGCTCTTCTAATTGTTTGCGTTCCAGTGCGACTTCATGTTGCCACTCTTGACGTTCTTTATGTTGCTCTTGACGCAATTGTTTCATTTGTTCTTTCAGTTCATTTACTTCTTGTTGATATTGCGCTCGTTCATTTTCGATTCGTTGAATTTTACGCTCAATTTTTTTCTCGTTTTCTTCATTTTCTTCTACTTTACGTTTTAGCTCTAACACTTCCTTCTTTTTTTTCACAATTTTTTTCTTTTCTCCCTCGACTTGAGAAGCGACTTCATAAATCGCTAATGCTTTTTCATATTCGTTTTGGAAAAAGTAAATGACTGCTTTTTCTTTTTCATCTAACGTATTATCGTCTAACATTTCAGCAATCGTCTCATCTTGTACAGTTTCTTTTTCATCTGTTTGTAGTTGCTCATTTAATTGCGTCATTTTTTCATCATCAAAATATTGTGGAAAAGGTGGTACGATTTTTAACATAATTAACTTTTTACGATGATGGGTATTCGTCATTTTATTACGTATTATTTTCACATCTAGCTTTTGTAATTGCATCGGTGTAATGTTGGCATCAATCATTCGTGCAATATAACCTAAC
>JASLJC010000096.1 GCA_030152585.1 Savagea sp.
TTTTCAAGTACTGTTTTCGCATAACCGATACCGCCTTGTGAAATATAATCTTGTGCAAGTGCAGTATTATGAAATTCTTCAATAATAGCATCTTTCACTTCTGAATCGACCGTTTTAACGCTTGAAATCTCAAGCGTTAAACGTTCCATTTCATCTTCTGATAAATGCTGAAAGACCGATGCCGAAACTTCTGGACCTAGCGCAATGAGAAGGAGTGCTGCTTTTTGGCGTCCTGTCATTTCTTTATCTTTATTAGCCAATGATCATCCCTCCATTAATCGTCTGCCATCCACGTACGTAATAACTTCGCGAATTCTTCTGGACGTTCTTTCGCCATTTTCTCCAGTTGTTTACGTCGGACGGTTTGTTCTGTTTCTTGTTCTTCGTTAATATCTTCAATTGCTAATGTATCTTCTTCTTGCTCTTGTAAAGCGAGTTCTTCTTCGATACGTTCTTCTTCTTTCTTCTTGCGGAAGAACATGAAAATCAATCCTGCAATAATTAAAACGAGTACTGCACCGATGGCATATACCCACCATGGGATACTCTTCATAAGGTTCGTATCTTCGAAATCTGCCATTTGACCGTTAAACGGTTGAATGGACACAGCAATTTTATCTGCAATATCTTCTTCTGTTAGTCCTTCAATACGTTCTTCATCGATCGACGTACGAATGATTGTCGATAAAATTTGTTCAACATCTTCTTCTAAGTTTGCTGGTAATTCATCGACTTCTCCATCTTCAGTAAGTGGTGGCTCAAGTAACACTTGAATTCCTAAATCTCTTACTTTATAAGGGCTTTCAATAATTTCTTTACGAATTCGATTCACTTCATTGTTAATATTATCTTCTGTTTTTTCATAATCTCCATTGCCAAACACGCCTGCTTCTACGTAGTTTGTGTTATTATCAGTCGGATCTTCTCCTTCGAGTTGTCCTCCTGGTCCTGCATTTTCACCAGAATACGTTTCAGTAATTCGCTGCATACTGACAGCGATTCCTTCCATATTATCTTCATCTACAGGCTCTACTAAATTTTCTTCTCGATTTTCCTGTTTAAAATCAATGTCTGTCGTTACAGAGACGACAACTTTATCTTGACCGACGAGCATACCGAGCATTTTTTGTACTTCACGTTGAATATCGCGTTCAATCGATTTTTTAATCGAACGGTGATCTGCTAACTCTGTACCGAAACTACGATTTTGATCTTCGTAATCATAATATTCGAAGTATTGGTTCATAATCGAAATGTTTTCCGGCGTTAACTTCGGTAAACTTTTCGAAACGAGTTGATACATTGCTCTCATTTGATTTTCTTCAAATTCATGACCAGGCGCTGTCTTTAAAATAATCGCCGCCGTTGCATCTTCAGTTTGCTCACTTACGAACACACTTTCAGTCGGCAATGTAATCATGACTTTTGCGTCTTGTACACCTTCGATTCCTTTTAACAAATTCGCTAATTCTGTTTGCAATGTTGCCACTTTTAACATATTGAATTCATTATCTGTCGTACCGAATCCTGAATTTTCAGCGAAAACGCTATAATCAATTGCTCCTGATTGTGGATAGCCATCTTTTGCTAACGTCACAATCAAATTGTCCGCATACTTTTCTGGCACACGAATCGACGTTCCACCTGCTGCGATTTCATAATCAACGCCCATCGTATCAAGTTCTTCTTTAATATTCCAGACTTCAGACCTTGAAATATCCGTATAAAGAGGTACGTAAGTCGTGCGAGATAGAAAATACGTCAGCAAGCCAGCGACGAGTAAAATGCCGAGTGCTGCAGAAGTATAAACGATCTTCTGTTTTTTTGTACGACCCGACCAAAATTCTTTAATGTCAGAACTGACTTTTTCCATTCTTTCCTTCATTCATAATCCCCCGGTCCATTATCATTTCACTGTTTACGACTCCAATTATAATGGCATTCGACTAATCTCTTGGTAAGCCTCTACTACCTTATTCCGGATTTCTATCGTCGCATTGAGTGCAACTGTCGCTTTCTGTGCAGTGAGCATCACATCATGTAAATCTACATTTTGTCCTGTTACTAAACGTTTCGTCTGAACATCTGAAACACGTTGTAATTGATCAACTTCCTGAATTGCATTCTTTAAATGCTTCCCGAAGCTTAACCCTTGGACCGGTTGTTTTTCATGAGCAGGCACTTGAAATATGCTCGTCCGTGGCATCGCAGCTGAAACAGCTTGAATTTTACTCATTTAAAACCCTCCTTATTTCCCGATTTCTAATGTTTTCATCAACATTGATTTACTCGCATTAAATGCCGTTACGTTCGCTTCATATGATCGTGTAGCTGACATTAAATCAATCGTTTCTCTTAATGGATCAACGTTCGACATCCGAACGTATCCTTCTTCATTTGCATCTGGATGACTTGGACGATAAACGAGTTTGAACTCTGTTTCACGGTCTTCTTGGATACGTGATACACGCACACCACTGCCAACCTCATTCGTATTTGAACGCCCTATTGCTTTATGTAAAAAATTCGAAAACTGACCTTCTCGCGGTTGCATCGATACAGTTTTTCGACGGTACGGTTCCCACTCACCGTTTACTTGACGCGCTCTCGTCGTTTCTATGTTTGCCATGTTTGATGAAATAACATCCATTCGCATACGTTGTGCTGTCAATGCGCTTGCTGATGTATTTAAACTATGAAAAATTGTCATCGTTAACGACCTCCTCTAATCACTTGTTGCAACGTATTAAATTTACCATTAACGCGATCGACGAGTGAATGGTAATAGATTTGGTTTGCTGCTAATTCAGATTGTTCATAATCCATATCAACACCGTTACCATTATGACGGTAACGTAAATTCTCATATGTATGTACTCCTTGCGTCGATGGAGTTTTTGTAAATGGTACATGGCGTGGGTCTGTTCTTTTTGCTTCGAGGTGCTTACTTTTTACATCATTGTAGACATCTTTAAAATGAACTGTTTTTGCTTTGTAGTTTGGTGTATCTACATTTGCTATATTTTGTTGTATTGCTTTAGACTTTGTCGTTGCAAACGTCATCCCTCTTTCCAACGATTGAATCGTCGAATCGAACAATTTCATATTTTTTCCTCCTCTTCTTCTTTTCAAATGACTTTCTTTTTTTACACAATACGTACATCATACCTTCATTGTAACGAATAGTATAGAGGGTTGTCCATAGTGTAACAACGAAATTAGATAGTTTGAAACTGTTTTTCATAATCGTTAAGACTAAAGGTTATTTCGTTAGTAGTCTTTTAGAACTACTTTATTTTGTCTCCCTTTCTTTTTTTTAAAAAAAGAACTATTTCATACGAAAAAACGATGAAAATGAGACGTTTTTATTAAATTTTATTTCTTTATTAATTTTTTGCCTAATTTTGAAAAACGTATGACATTTTTCAATGTATAACTACTCACTTTTCAACCTTTTTAACTAGATTTCGATCTTTTTTAGAAAACAACTTCACGCTTTCTTGACTTTTTCATTTTGTAACACAATATATTTAACATTACCTAAAAACATTGAAAAGCAGTAATTCTAATCACTCGCTTTATATAGAAAGAAAAGGCTGAAGGAAACCTTTAGCCTTTTCTTTCGATGTTACATTTCTTTAATTAAATCAAGTTCTTCTAAAAACTTCTCATTCAATACTTTGATATACGTTCCTTTCATTCCAAGAGAACGCGATTCAATTACACCGGCACTTTCAAGCTTACGTAGAGCATTCACAATAACTGAACGTGTAATACCGACGCGGTCCGCTACTTTAGAAGCGACGAGTAATCCTTCTGAACCGTCTAATTCATTGAAAATATGCTCGATTGCTTCATGCTCACTATACGATAACGAATTAATCGCCATCTGAACGACCGCTTTACTGCGCGCTTCTACTTCAATTTCATGTGTACGTTCACGTAAAATTTCCATGCCGACAACCGTTGCACCATATTCCGCTAATACGAGATCATCTTCTTTAAATTCTTCCGCTACACGCGCTAAAATTAATGTTCCGAGACGTTGACCAGCTCCGATGATAGGTACAATCGTCGTCAATCCTTCTGAAAATAAATCTTTATTCTCGACAGGGAACGCTGTATATTGACTATCGATCCCGATATTAGGTGATGTTTCGGCAATGTCAAATAACCGGTGCGTATATTCTTCTGGAAATTGACGTTCTTCAAACATTTTTTTCAAACGTTCATTTTCAATTTGTTGATGAATCGCTAAACCAATTAATTTCCCTTCACGATCAACGATGTAAACATTCGAGCGAATGACATCACTCAACTGTTCTGCCATCTCTTTAAAATTAACCGCTTTTCCTGCATTATCTTGTAACATTCCGTTGATTTGACGTGTTTTCATTAGCAGTGACATATTATTTCCTCCTATTTTTAAAAAACCTATTCTATTGTTTGAATATTCTCAACTTTTACAACTGACAAAAGAAACAATTCCGCACATCTGCGGAATGTTTTCATTTGACTATAAAATAAAGGACGATAAATCATCGTCTTCTATAATTGCCTGTAACTTTTCATCAACATACGCTGCTGTAATCTCAATTTGAGCTGGTGCGATGTCAGGCGCTTCAAAAGAAATTTCTTCTAGTAACTTTTCTAACACCGTGTGCAAACGACGTGCACCGATATTTTCTGTCGTATTGTTCACTTCAAATGCAATTGTAGCTAAACGATCGACAGCATCTTCTGTAAAAACAAGTTCGACTTCCTCCGTTGCAAGTAACCGTTCATATTGACGCAATAACGAGAAGTGAGGTTCGTTTAATATGTTCACGAAATCTTCTTTCGTCAACTTATCGAGTTCTACACGAATCGGAAATCGGCCTTGCAACTCTGGTATAATATCCGAAGGTTTTGACATATGAAATGCCCCGGCTGCGATAAACAAAATAAAGTCTGTTTGAACAGCACCGTATTTCGTCGTGACCGTCGATCCTTCTACGATCGGTAAAATATCACGTTGTACACCTTCACGTGACACATCTTGACTACTCGTTCCTTCTCTCGTCGCAATTTTATCAATTTCATCCAAAAACACAATACCTTCTTGTTCAGTTCGTTCGATAGCTAATCGTGCAATTTCAGCATCATCGAGTAAACGATCTGCTTCTTGCTCTTCCAATACGTTACGCGCTTCTTTCACTCGCATTTTTTTCATTTCTGTCTGTTTTGGTAAAAGCGATGTTAAAGCATCTTGCATACCTGCTCCGAGCATTTGATCATTCATCGGAAGCATACCGAGTAAAGAAGATTGTTGTGCTTCTACTGGTACTTCTACGAGTTCTTCTTCTAGTTTTCCAATACGTAGCAATGCACCAATCTCTGAACGCTTACGGCGGACTTGTTCTTCATTTACCACATCTTCTTCTTTTGACACATCTTTTTGTTGACCGAACAACATTTCAAATGGATTTTGAATCGACTCTTTTTTCTTTTTTGTCGGAACGAGTAACTCAATGAGACGTTGTTCTGCATTTTTTTTCGCTTCTTCTTGCACGTCTTTTCGTTTCTCTTCACGCACCATATGAACAGCTACTTCGACGAGGTCTCGAATCATCGATTCAACGTCTCTTCCCACATAACCTACTTCTGTAAATTTCGTCGCTTCAATTTTTAAAAATGGCGCTTGAATAAAACGAGCCATACGTCTTGCAATTTCTGTTTTCCCTACACCTGTCGGGCCGATCATCATAATGTTTTTCGGCATGATCTCTTGTCGTTCTTCTTCCGTTAATAAACTACGACGATAACGATTCCGCATCGCAATAGCAATCGCTTTTTTCGCTTCTGTTTGTCCAACAATATATTCATCTAAATATTGCAATAACGCTCGTGGTGTGAAGTGATGGTTCGTCATCGGTCTAACACCTCTACAATAATATGATCATTCGTATATACACAAATTTCCGCTGCTGTTTCTAATGCAGCGCGTGCAATCTGTTCTGCTGACAGATGCGCACTATTTCGTTGAAGTGCTCGTCCTGCTGCGAGGGCATAATTTCCACCAGAACCGATGGCTAAAATACCATCATCGGGCGCGATCACTTCGCCTGTTCCGGATACGAGTAACAATTGCTCATCATTCATTACAATAAGCAATGCTTCTAATTTTCGTAGCGCGCGGTCGCCTCGCCAATCTTTCGCCAATTCAACAGCTGCTCGTTCTAAATTACCGTCGTACTGTGCGAGTTGTTTTTCAAATCGTTCAAAAAGTGTAAAAGCATCTGCGACAGACCCCGCAAACCCTGCTAATACTTTTCCGCCGTATAAACGACGAACTTTTCGTGCCGTATTTTTCATAATGACTGTCTCACCCATTGTGACTTGACCGTCACCAGACATTGCACATTCACCGTTATGTTGAATAGCAAAAATCGTCGTTGCATGAAATTTCACGACAAACTCCTCCTTTTTTCACTTTTGCTTGAATTTTGACATAAGAACAGCGCAGCGACGCTTTATTTCGTTCCGCTACGTTATTTTCTTTTATTCCCTCTGACTCAATTAGTTACTATACATGAAAATTACGTGAACTATCAAATTTTTCTATCGAATTCCCTCAAAAGAAATAGGGCTGTTCGTTTTTTTAGTGACAAACAGCCCTATTATAACACGTTCTATTTCATTTTTATACTGTTTCAATCGTCGTTCGATGTTTCTTCTACAAAATCACATGTCGGACATTTCACTGTTATTTTTTTCTTCGTTCTTCGTTCCACGAGTGTTTCCTCACATTTCGGACATTTTCGCGGAATCGGTTTATCCCACGACACATAGTCACACGTTGGATATTGATCACAACCGTAAAAGACACGATTTCGTTTACTTTTTCGTTCGACTACTTCGCCTTCTTTACACGTCGGACATTTTACTCCTACTTGTTTCACAATCGCTTTCGTGTTTCGGCATTCTGGGAAATTTGAACATGCCATAAATTTACCGTATCGTCCCATTTTATAAACCATCGGCGAACCACATTTTTCACAATCTTCACCAACAGGTTCATCTTTAATTTCAATTTTTTCCATTTCGGCGTCTGCTTTTTCAACGTGTTTTTCAAAATCTTGATAAAACGTATCGATAACACGTTTCCACTCGATATCGCCTTCTTCAATTTTATCCAAATCCGATTCCATCCCTGCTGTAAACTCAATATCAATAATATCTGGGAAATACTCATGAACAGATTCATGAACAATCGTACCGAGTTCAGTCGGAATAAAACGACGATCATCTAACGACACGTACCCTCGTTTTTGAATTGTATCTAGTGTCGGCGCATATGTTGAAGGACGACCGATACCGAGCTCTTCTAACGCTTTCACGAGACGCGCTTCTGAATAACGTGGTGGTGGCTGTGTGAAATGTTGTTTCGGATCAACCGTTTCTGTTTGAAGCATTTCTCCTTCTTCTAATGGAGGCAATACTTTATCACTTGACTTCTTAGCATTCGTCGTCAACGTATTGTACACCTTTAAAAATCCTTCAAACTTTACTTGTGAACCGTTTGCACGGAAACGGTGACCTTGATTCATAAAATCAACTGTTACGGTATCTAAAATAGCCGGTGCCATTTGACTTGCAATAAAGCGACTCCAAATTAATTGGTATAGTTTATATTGATCATTTGTCAAATATTGTTTCATGCCTGCTGGCGGACGCATTGCAGAAGTCGGACGTACTGCTTCGTGCGCATCTTGTGCATTAGCATTTTTTTTCGTTGCTTTCTTTGGCGTATCTGTTGCTTTGACATATTCTTTTCCAAACATCTCTTCAATATACTGAACCGCTTCTTCTTTTGCACTGTCCGAAATACGTGTTGAATCTGTACGCATATACGTAATTAAACCGACCGTTCCTTCTTTTCCAATCGCAATTCCTTCATACAATTGCTGAGCGAGCATCATCGTTTTACGCGCACGGAAATTTAAACGTCGTGCCGCTTCCTGTTGTAAAGAAGACGTCGTAAATGGTAAAGCAGGATTCCGTTTTCTCTCTTTTCGCACGACTTGAGTTACTTCATAAGGAGATGACGTAATATCTTTTAAAATCTTTTGAACTTCTTCTTCATTATGAAGCTCTTGTTTTTTCTTTTCATCACCGTAATATACTGCTTCAAATGCCATATCGTCTTTTTCAAACTGAGACGTAATACTCCAATATTCTTCAGGTTGGAATGCATTAATTTCATTTTCACGGTCAATAATTAATCGAAGCGCAACTGACTGTACACGACCTGCAGATAAACCTTTCTTTACTTTTTTCCACAAGATCGGACTAATGTTGTATCCGACGAGTCGATCTAAAATACGGCGTGCTTGTTGAGCATCAACTAAATCCATATCGATTGGGCGCGGGTTTTTAAACGATGCTTTTACTGCATCTTTTGTAATCTCATTAAAAACAACGCGGCAATCTGATTCTACATCTACACCGAGTTGATTCGCTAAATGCCATGCAATTGCTTCTCCTTCGCGGTCAGGGTCAGCTGCGAGATAAATACGATCTGCTTTTTTAGCTTCTTTTTTTAACTCTTGTAAAATCGGCCCTTTTCCTCGAATCGTAATATATTTCGGCTCATAGTTATTTTCGACATCAACGCCCATTTGACTTCGCGGCAAATCGCGTAAATGACCGAGTGAAGCTTTCACTTTATAATTTCTACCTAAATACTTTTGAATCGTCTTCGCTTTCGCTGGCGATTCAACGATGACTAAATTTTTTGCCATTGATCCGTTTCCTCCTCAAATTAGAGGTCCTTACTCCATTATGATTATAGGACTCATTTTCCATTTCATCATTTCTATCTGTTGCAAAATGTATAACAGTTCAGTCGTAAAATCAACCTTTTGCAACAACTTCACTTATTTTCGTCGTAAATCTTCTACTAATTGCATCGGCTGAAAGAGCGGTATAGCCCCTTCTTCAATGAGTCGGTGTGGTCCTTCTGATAAAGGTGAATCAATCGGCCCAGGTATAGCCCAAATCGTTCGCCCATGATCAAGTCCGTAATCGATTGTACTCATCGTACCACTCTTTAATGCTGCTTCTGTTACGATAATTCCTTTACTCATACCACTAATAATGCGATTGCGTAACGGAAACATCCAACGCTTCGGTTTTACATACGGTGGATATTCAGTAACGACAAGTTCATGTTTAGCCATATACGTATAGAGTTGTTCATTTTCTTTCGGATAAAAATAATCAAAACCGTGGGCAACGACCGCAATCGTTCGCAATTTCGTTTGAATCGCATGTCGATGGGCAAGCGCATCCGCTCCTTTTGCTAATCCCGAAACGATTACATGAGGGGCAATCAGATTATTGACACAATGTTTTAGTGCTCGACTCGTATACTCTGTCGCTTGCCTTGAACCTACGATAGCAATTTTAGGTCGCTTTAATAAATCAAAATCACCCATTGTATATAAAACAATCGGTGGATCATATACGTGCGTTAAAAGATCAGGATATAACTCATCTTCTTCGACGAATGGTACGACTTTTTTCATTTCATAATATCGTTTGATTTCATCTTCAGAAGTGTGTAAAAACTGATCAAATCGAGCGATTACCGTTTTATCTCGTAAATGAAGTTTTTTAAGAGCTTCTTCTCGGTCCATTCGACGAAGGGATAAGCAAGAAACTCCTTCTTTCTTCAAATGATGAACTTTTCGAACATGCGGTAAAAGTGTATGTAAATGAACCCAGCACCATTTTTCTCGTTGTTGGCTTCCCATTGCTTCCTCCTTTTCTCGCTTTCCCTCCCTTATTATATAAATTAGTAAAATCTCTCCGTCAAGTGCTCGTACTATTTTTAAAATATTAAGCATTCTTTTTCATTTTTTCAGTCATTTCCATAGAAAAATCACGAGTGAAGAGACTGAACTCTCCTACTCGTGATCGATACGACTTAAAATGTTTTACATTGATCATATAAACCTTTTTCTTTTAATACACGAATTAATGTTTCGCCAATAACTGAAGGTGTTTCGGCTACTTGAATACCGGCATCTTCTAATGCTTCAATTTTTGCTTTCGCTGTACCTTTTCCACCTGAAATAATAGCTCCTGCGTGTCCCATTCGCTTTCCTGGTGGTGCAGTTTGTCCGCCAATAAAACCGACGACCGGTTTCGTCATATGTGCTTTTACCCATTCAGCTGCTTCTTCTTCAGCTGTTCCACCAATCTCACCGAGCATAACGACAGCATACGTCTCCGGGTCTTCATTAAACGCTTTTAACACGTCGATAAAATTCGTACCGTTAACAGGGTCTCCGCCGATACCGACTGTTGTCGTTTGACCGATTCCTGCTTGTGTTAATTGATACGTCGCTTCGTATGTAAGTGTTCCTGAACGCGATACGACACCGACATGTCCTTTACGGTGAATGTAGCCTGGCATAATTCCAATTTTACATTCATCCGCTGTTAATACACCGGGACTATTTGGGCCAATTAAACGCGTTTTCTTCCCTTCCATGTATCGCTTCACTTTTACCATGTCTAATACTGGAATATGTTCTGTAATACAAATGACGAGATCGAGTTCTGCGTCTACCGCTTCAACGATTGCATCTGCTGCAAACGGTGCCGGTACATATACGACAGAGACGTCTGCTCCTGTTGCTTCTTTCGCTTCTTTCACCGTATTGAATACAGGTACGCCTGCTGCTTTTTGACCACCTTTTCCAGGTGTCACACCCGCGACAACGTTCGTACCATAGTCGCGCATTTCGTGCGTATGGAAAAGTGCTGTTGAACCAGTAATTCCTTGCACGATTACTTTTGTATCTTGATTAATAAAAATACTCATCCTGAATTACTCCTCCTTCTTACTTTACGAGTTCGACTTCTTTTGATACGAGTTCGATAATTTGTTGCGCTCCGTCTGCCATTGTCGTTGCCGGAACGATTGCTAAACCTGATTCTTTTAGTAAACGTTTCCCACGTTCGACATTTGTTCCTTCTAAACGAACGACGAGTGGAACTTGAATATCAATTTCACGAGTCGCTTTAATAATACCTTCTGCAATTACATCACATTGCATAATTCCGCCAAAGATATTAACGAAAATCCCTTTTACATTATCGTCAGATAAAATAATTTTAAAAGCTTCTGTCACTTTATCTGCTGTTGCACTTCCTCCAACATCTAAAAAGTTCGCAGGTTGTCCGCCATAATAACTAATCGTATCCATCGTTGCCATCGCAAGACCTGCACCGTTAATCATACAGCCGATATTACCGTCTAAAGCAATATAACTTAAACCATGCTTTCCAGCTTCAATTTCTTTCGGATCTTCCTCTTCCATATCTCGTAGTGCTACGACATCTTTTTGACGATATAAAGCGTTTTCATCGAAGTTAAACTTCGCATCTAACGCGACAAATTCCTCTTCTTCTGTTAAAACAAGTGGATTGATTTCTACCGTTGTTGCATCTTTTGAAATGTAAACATTGTACATTTTCATCATAAATTTCGCTGCTTTATTCACAAGCGGTGCTGGAATATTCATACCGAATGCTAAACGTCTTGCTTGATAAGGCATTAATCCGAGTACCGGATCGATTTCTTCTTTTATAATCTTTTCTGGCGTTGCCGCTGCTACTTCTTCAATACTCGTTCCGCCTTCTTCAGATCCCATCATAATGAGACGGCTCGTTTGGCGATCGAGAATAATACTTAAATAAAATTCTTTACGGATGTGAAGACCTTCTTCAATTAATAATTTCTTCACTTCTTTACCTTCTGGACCTGTTTGTGGCGTGATGAGTACTTTTCCTAATAAATCGGTTGCATGCGCTTTCACTTCATCTAAAGAATGAGCAAGTTGAATACCGCCTGCTTTCCCTCGTCCACCTGCATGAATTTGTGATTTGACGACAACGACGTCTGTTCCGAGCTCTGCCGCTGCTTTCACCGCGCTATCGACATCTGTTACAGGTATCCCTGCAGGTGTTGTAATGCCGAAGTCACGTAAAATTTGTTTACTTTGATATTCATGGATATTCATCAAATTGTCCTCCATTCAAATTAAATTCGCACAATCGTTTACACTTTCATTGTATTAAAGTTAATAGTTGTTGTCTACTCTAACTTTCTGAAAACTTATCCGTTTGATGCATATTTAATTATCCAAGTTTATTTTTATGCGCTTCATCGACGTGATATAAGTAAGCAAATACTTCTGCTACCGCTCCGTATAAACGTTCAGGGATTGCCTCATTAATATCCAGTTGGCTTAACAATTCAACGAGTGTCGGGTCTTCTTGAACCGGAACCCCATGTTCTGCCGCACGTTCTAAAATATTGTCGGCGATTAATCCTTTTCCTTTCGCTACGACAGTCGGAGCTTCGGCTTGTTCTAGGTCATATTTAAGGGCGATCGCTTCTTTTCGTCGCTCTCGCCTATTTTGTTCTTTCGTCATATTCTAAAATCCACTCCTTGTTTCCATTTCGATACTTTTTCAACGGTTACACGTTTTTTGGGACGCTCGTATTGCGCCTCGATCGGCTTGAAGAAAATACCAGACAAACGATAGTCTTGTGCTTGTAAACCTTCTTTTAACTTTTGCTCAAACGCTACTCCTAGTTTTTGCACGTTCGGCGTATCATTAAAAATGGTAATCGTAACAATTTTATTTTGGACTTGCATATCGACGACCGTTTCATTTAATGCTTCTAAATTTAAATAAAATAATACGCGTGCAAAGTCCGGGTTAATTTCACCGTCATCTGTCATCTGCCCTTCCCAATGCAAAGTCGTGTCTAATTTTTTTCCGAACAATTCAAGAGGCACTTGCATCATAAATTGTTGTTGAGCCCCTTGCTCCGTTGCGCTTAATACAGGTGCATTCATTCGTAATAACATCGACTCTGCGCCATCGCGTACCGCTTTTGAAATAGAAGTATCTTGCAGTAATGCAAGCAATTGTGGCTTCAGTGCATCCATTACCGTCGCTTTTGAATGATTAAGTTGGGCGAGTTGATGCTCAAAATTAAAGCCTAGATGACGAACGACTTGTTGAAGCGCCTGTTTCACAACTTCCCCGTCTAACTTTTGCATCAATTGTTGTTCGAGTGCTCTTACTTCTTGAGGAATTGATTGTTCCATCTGTTGTAATGATACAATTGGCATTTGTTGACCAAGCCGCATCGTCGTTAACAATTGTTCAGTCGTTGGCCGTGCTGTCGGATTTTGATTCGTTTGGTCAACTGCTCGTAATGTTAACTGTTGCATCACTTCCGCTTTTAATTGCTCTGTTTGAAATGTCGGATTTTGATTCGTTTGTTGAACGATTGTACGAATTGCTTGTTTCGTTTCGTTACTTAACGATTGAACTTGTGTTAATGAAGCAAGTTGACGCAACGCTTCTCCTTTATTAGAGCTGAGCTGTTGGATTACTTGGCTTACTTTTTGCACATCACGTGCTTCCGTTGCAGTCATCGGAGATGGCTGAATCGGTGTTTGCGCTAATTGTTGCATGAAGTTTGCCACTTTAGGTGACATCGTATTAGACGTGTTAGATAGTGTTAGTTGTGCCGAACTTTCAGGTGAAGCGAGCTGGCCGACAGCTTGAGCTAGTGATTGTTGTCCTAATGATTGAAACACTTGTTGTAAAACAGTGGCCGCTTGTTGCGGTGTGTCCGTCCGTATTAATTGTTGAAAAAGTTGAGCGACACTTACTCTTTGCATCGTCTGTTGTAGCGGTTGACGAATAGCATTCAATTGCTCTAATACGTTTTGTTTCATTTGCATCTGGATAGACGGATCCCGTTGAATCGCTTGTTGCAATGTTTGTAATAGTTGACTAACAGGCTCATTTTTTGTCAATGTTTGAAGCGACTGAAATACTTCATTTGTCATAGGTAATTTTTGTGTGACCATCTGTTGTAATACTCGTAGCGCTTGTGGTAATTGTTGCTTTGGTACACGTTGAAGCAATTGTTCTGCTTTTATAAATTGTTCACGTGTTGCGGGAATTTCGTGTTGAATAAAATGGCGTAACACAGCACTCATTTCTTTTGTAACAGGTAACTTCAAAGCAGTTGCTAACGCTTCAATTCGTTGTGCCATTGGCATTTTGCTTTCTAATGGCCCTGAAACGACACGTAACTGTAATTCGGGACTTGTAGATTTCACTTGGAAGTAATGTGCATCTCCTGCTTTCATAGGCAACTCTAAACGAGCTAACATTTTCTCTTTACCAATTTGCACTTCAGCCATTTGGTTCGGATGTAGTTTTACAATTTTTCCGTGAAATAGCTGCCCTTCTCTCATCACAGTCGGCTGTGTCGGCGTTACTTTCTGTGCAGAGCCGGTCGTCACATTCGACATAGGCCACATATTATCTCTCCTCTTTTATCATCGAGCGAATCGGTTCAAACGTTCGACGATGTTCTTTTAATATACCGTACGTTTGAATTGCTTCTATATGCTCTTTCGTTCCATATCCTGCATGTTTTTCGAATCGATAGTGTGGGTATTGCTCACCGTACTGACGCATCAATCGATCACGAGCTGTTTTAGCTAAAATAGAGGCTGCTGCAATCGTTAAACTTTGTGCATCACCTTTTACGATATCGACGACATCACAAGATGCATTTATTTTCATCGCATCCGTTAAAACAATCGATGGCTCGACGTGCAACTGTTCTACGGAACGTTCCATCGATTGGCGTGTTGCGACGTATATATTGAGACGATCAATAACAGAAGCAGGTTGGATATGCACTGTATAATCGATTGCCTCACGCTTAATGATTTCTTCGAGCCGTTCACGCTGTTCAAACGTCAATTGTTTTGAATCGTTCACTTCAATAAACGGTTCACGATTTACAGGTAAAACGACAGCAGCTGTAACAACCGGTCCAAATAATGGTCCTCGCCCGGCTTCATCTACACCGACGATGACGGTTGTTTCATCTATTCGATACATATCATCAAATTGACATTTGCTTATAAATGCTTCACGTCGAAGCCGTTCTTTTTCTAGACGACGCTCCCACACTTTTATCGCTCGTTGTACTCCTTTTCGATCATCTCGGCGTAACTGTTCAATCCATGCATCCTCTATTTTCTGTTTACGTAATCGTTGTTCAATTTCTTTAATCGTCAATTTCATCTTTTTCCCTCACTTAACGTTCTTATCGGCTTTATTTTCATTTTTTTGATAATAATATAAAAAAGCTTCGGAGTATAATACTCCGAAAGCTTTTATTGAATCGTATCTAACGTATAGCGTCCTAATTTTCCTTTTCGGATATCTTGTACTACTGCATTCGCTACGGCGTCGTAATCGATGTCACCGTCGCTTTCTTTTAAATTCCGACGACGTCCAATTTGTTCAAACAATTCGACGACATCATCTGACCACGTGATCCCGTACAATTTTTCTAAACGACCTTCATAGTGCGTATGGAAGTACATCATTGCAAAAATCGCGATATCATCAAGGTGCAGAAGGCGATCTTTAATTGCTCCCGTTAACGCTAACTTTTTTCCAACGTCGATATCTTCGAATTTCGGCCATAAAATTCCGGGTGTATCGAGTAATTCAATTTCTTTTCCTACTTTAATCCATTGTTGTGCTCTTGTCACGCCAGGTGTTCCACCTGTTCGCGCTACTTTTCGACTAGCGAGTTGGTTGATCAACGTGGACTTTCCTACATTTGGTACACCGATAATCATTGCACGAATTGCTGGGGGCGTTACACCTTTTGCGCGTAAACGTTCTCGTTTTTCATGCAAAATGTCTTCACCTTTTTTAATAATCCGCTTCATGTTTTGTTTTTGAAACGAATCGACCGCAATACACGGTTGACCTTTCGCTTCATAGTACGTAATCCACTTTGTCGTTTCGACTGGATCTGCTAAGTCTGATTTCGTTAAAATTAACAGTCTCGGTTTTTCCTTTACGATATCATCCATCATCGGATTTCGT
>JASLJC010000110.1 GCA_030152585.1 Savagea sp.
TACGCTATTTGAAATTGCTGTACTTGCGATTGCTAGTATCGGGGTATTCAGTATGATTCGCTTACAGTTAGCGAGAAAGGAGAAAATAGATGAAAACAAATGATGTTATTTTACAGACGACGGCTAAAATCGTCTTCTTCATTATTTTCCTCTTCTCCATCCATATTTTCTTCGTCGGGCACTATACGCCTGGTGGAGGATTCGTCGGAGGACTTTTAACGACAGGAGCACTCGTCTTGTTATTACTCGCCTTCGATTTGAAAACGGTACAACTCGCTTTACCTGTTAATTTTCGTATCGTCGTCGCAGTCGGATTACTTCTTGCGATAGGTACAGCATTTTGGCCCGTTTTCTTCGATTTACCGTTTTTCACACATGCTTTTGACGACTTTTATTTGCCGATTTTTGGCGAAACGTCATTGCATACGGCAACATTATTTGATTTAGGTGTTTACCTTGTCGTCGTCGGTTCGACGATGACAATGATTCAAACGATTGGAGGAGATTCGTGATGGAATTGTTAATGTCCATTTTAATCGGTATTTTATTTACCGCTGCAGTTTACTTAATTTTGTCACGTAATCTCATTCGTGTCATATTAGGTACGGGACTTTTAAGTCATGGCGTTCACTTACTCGTCTTAACGATGGGTGGACTTGACGGTAAAGCACCTCCTGTCATTGCAGAAGGTGTGCATGCTGCAGATTTTGCTGATCCGTTACCACAAGCTTTAATTTTAACAGCGATCGTCATCAGTTTCGGTGTTACAGCTTTAACACTCGTTTTTGCTTATCGTCTATACGCTGTGCACGGAACAGCTGATATGAACAAGTTGAAAGGAAACGATGAACATGACTAGTAACTTACTTTTATTCCCGATTTTAATTCCGTTTCTTTTCGCTGTTTTGCTCATGTTTTTTAGACAATCAGTCATCATACAACGTACGTTATCCGTAATCGGATTAACTTTAGGTATTATCGTTTCGTTTCTTTTATTATTTACAATCCAACGAGACGGTATCCAAACGTTAAATCTCGGAAACTGGCCGGCACCTTTTGGAATAACACTCGTATCCGATAGTTTATCTGCTTTACTCGTAACAACGACGCTGATCATTACATTACTCGTTGTCCTCTATAGTTTTTACGGACTTGACGAAGCACGCGAAAAGCATTATTACTACCCAGCCATTTTATTTATGATTACCGGAATTAACGGGGCCTTTACAACAGGAGACATTTTCAACATGTTCGTCTTCTTTGAAGTCTTTTTAATGGCATCATATGTATTGATTGGACTCGGAGGAGAGAAAGTACAACTTCGAGAAGCGATTAAATATATGATTGTAAACGTCGTATCCTCAGCAATATTCGTTATTACGGTCGCTTATTTATATTCCATTATCGGTACTTTAAATCTGGCGGACATTTCACAAAAAATTGCAGTCATTGAGCAACCCGGTATTATAACCGTCATTGCGATTCTCTTTTTGATCGTCTTCGGTATTAAAGGAGCCATTTTCCCTCTATACTTTTGGTTGCCGAGCGCTTATGCAGCACCACCTATTCCCGTTCTCGCATTGTTCGGTTCGTTATTAACGAAAGTCGGCGTTTATGCGATTATGCGAACATATACGTTGTTTTTCATTCACGACGTCGGTTTTACACATGAAGTGTTGCTCATTTTATCAATTATTACAATCGTCGTCGGAAGTGTCGGCGCACTCGCTTACTTCGATTTAAAGCAAATCATTATTTATAATGTCATCATTGCGGTCGGTGTCATTTTGTACGGTGTGGCACAAATGAATGTAGCAGGAATGGAAGGAGCTATCTTCTATTTAATCCATGATATGCTCATTAAAGGTGGACTGTTCTTACTTATTGGCCTAATCATTTACGTCACAGGAACATCGAATTTACGTAAAATGGGCGGGTTAATGAAAACGCACGCATCTCTCGGATGGTTTTATTTAATTGCTGCATTCGGACTTGCTGGTATTCCTCCATTAAGTGGATTCATCGGAAAGTATTTAATCGCACAAGGTGGATTTGAAGCGGGTCATATTGCAGGAACAATTGTCGTATTACTTTCGAGTCTCGTCGTCTTATTATCTGTGATGCGCATTTTCGTCTATGCTTTTTGGGGAGAACCTCAATCATTACCGGAAACGAATCGAAAACATTATATATTCATGTTCATCCCTGCAGCAACGTTCGTCATCATTACCGTATTTTATGGTGTTGGAACAGAATGGCTCATGCCATTTATGTCAGATGCTGCAGACGTATTATTAGATCCGTCACGTTATGTTGACGCGGTGTTAAAGGAGTAGATAACAAATGGCATTTCAAATATTGTTGAACGTATTTATTGCGGTCACTTGGATGTTCATGAGTTCTTCTTTCACCCTCCGAACATTCGTGACTGGATACGTCATTGGACTTTTCATGATTTTATTAATGGGACGCTTTTTCAAGCAACGACTTTATATTTGGCGTCTTTGGTCCGCTCTTAAGTTATTTTTAATCTTTTTGCGCGAACTGACGATGTCAAATATCGATATGTTAAAAGTCGTATTAAGCCCAAAACTAGATATTCAACCGATTATTTTTGCACTTCCAACAGAGCTCGAAAAAGATTGGGAAATTACATTACTTTCTATGCTTATTACGTTAACACCTGGTACGGTCGTTTTACACGTATCAGAGGATCAAAAAACATTATATATTCATGCGATTGATTCAGATGATGTCGATGAATCTGTACGCTCTATTAAAGATTCATTTGAACGTGCGATTTTGGAGGTGAGCCGTACATGATGACTTTTTATTGGGTTTCGTTAACGATTATTTTACTTTCTATGGTCGGACTACTTTACCGATTGTATAAAGGACCATCCGTTCCTGACCGATTAATTGCACTCGATGCACTCGGGATTATGATTATTTCGGCTACAGCATTGTTAGCGATTATTTTCGAAACGAACTTCTTCATTGAAGTCATTTTACTCGTTGCGATTATCTCATTCATCGGTACAGTCGCCTTCTCGAAATTTATTCAAAAAGGGGAGATTATAGAAGATGATCGAAATCGCTAATGTCCTTATTATAATTAGTATTGCGACAGGTGTTCTTTTCACAGCAGTGACGACGATCGGTATTCTTCGTCTTCCAGATGTGTATACACGTTCACACGCTGCATCGAAAAGTACGACATTCGGTGTCTTAAGTATTTTACTCGGTGTCTTTTTACATTTTTGGCTCATTGAAGGTCACTTTAGTATTCAATTATTACTCGGTATTGCATTTTTGTTCATTACTTCGCCAGTGGGAGGACATTTAATGGGGCGTGCCGCTTATTTAGAAGGTGTCCAACCTTCCTCACTTACATCGAAAGACGAATTAAAAGAAGCCATTGAACGAAAAAAGAAACAACAATAAAAAGCAGGTCCGCACAAGCGGATCTGCTTTTATTATTGCATTCTCTATTTTTAAAATGATAAATATCGTTTAAATATTCGCAATGAATTGTGCTAACGTACGTACCATAACACCTGTACCGCCAGCTGGACCGAGTGCGTGTGGCGTTTCACTATCGGACGTACCTGCAATATCTAAATGAATCCAAGGTGTTCCTTCATTCACAAACTCTCCGACAAATCCTCCTGCGAAAATCATATGTCCATCTCCACCGGGTGAGTTATTTAGATCTGCGACGTCACTTTTACGAATTCGTTTTTTATCGTTTTCTGTTAACGGCATGCGCCATACAAATTCATCTGTATCAACAGCAGCTTCTAAAAATTGCTCGAAAAATGCATCGTCGTTTGTCAATGCCCCAGTTTTATCTTTTCCGAGTGCTACAATCACACCACCTGTTAATGTCGCTAAGTCTATAATAGATGTTGCACCTTCTTGTTGCGCATACGTTACAGCATCTGCTAAAACGAGACGACCTTCTGCATCTGTATTTAATACTTCAATCGTTTTACCACTTAATGACGTAATAATATCGTCAGGACGAATCGCTTCACCTGAAATCATATTGTCGGTTGAAGCAATAACAGCTAAGACGTTTACAGCAGGACGCTCGTTCGCAATAATCCGCATTGCACCTAATACAGCTGCTGCTCCTCCCATATCACCTTTCATACCGACCATACCTGTTTTCGGTTTAAGAGAGTAACCTCCTGTATCATACGTAATCCCTTTTCCGACGAAACCGTATACTTCATCTGATGATGGGTCACCTTCATATTTCATCACAATAAGGCGTGGTGGTTCAACTGATCCTTTATTAACTGCAAGTAAAGCACCTGCTCCTATTTCCTCTAATTGCTCTTTCCCTAAAATATCAACGTCAATACCGTACGCTTCACCGATTGTGACCGCTTCTTCTGCTAAAGCAGAAGCTGTTAATAAGTTCGGTGGACGATTAATGAGTGTACGTGCGTAGTTCACCGCTTCTGCACGTTCGTATCCTACATCTACAGATGCTTGGACGATGTCTTCTTCCTTCGTCGTTACCGTTGTCCATGTCGTCCATTCATAATCGACTTGATTATCGTTCGTTTTATAATGGGGCACTTCATAAAGACCGAGTGTCACACCTTCTGTCGCTAAAGCATAGAGTGCTTCTTCTTCTTGACTAAACGTAAAAGGTACCCATGCGAGATCACGCCATTCTGATTGACGTGCTTTTTTTCCAACTGCTGCAAAAGCTTCACGTAACGTACGTGTCGTCACTTGTTTACGTTTTCCAAGTCCGACTGTTACGATACGTTTAAACGGTTGACTTGCCACAGGAATAACGGATAAAGCACCTTCTTCCGTTGAAATATCGTTCGTTTCAATCCATTCTGGTAATGTCGGAGCTACTTCTTGTATGAAAGTACTCCATCCTTCGATATTCGATGCATGTTCAGAAACACCAATTACGAGTGTTCCGCCTTTCAATTCGCTTACATGTTGCACGACGATTGCTTCCATTTTATCCATCCTTTATATGTTAGAATATTTCTAGTATATCAAACTTTTTCTATTTCTTTTTAAAAAAGAGCTTATACGACGTATAACCGAACTGTTCACCTGGATCAATCGGATCTCCTTGCTCACAACGAGCAGATTGTAATTTAGCACTTAATTCTCGTAACATTTCAGATACGTCGTTTCCTTTTTGCAATTCATGACGCGGTAGCCACGCTACTTCTGCAATTTCACGTTCACATTGGCAAAGGGTAGGATTTTCCTCTTTCGGAGTCGCTGCAAAAATCGCTAAATGGTCACTCACTCCATATTTTAATACACCTGTGCGAAAACCAATCAATTCGCAAACTTGCGTGTCGACTCCTGTTTCTTCTTTCACTTCACGAACTGCTGCTTCATCTATCGTTTCATTATCATCGACAAAACCTGCAGGTAAAGACCATAGCCCTTTTAATCCACCGTATGTTTTCTTTACAACGAGCCATTCGCCCTTTTCATTTTCGACGACTGCTGCTGCACCGAGCCATACTTTCCCTCGATCTTTTTTCATTGTCCTTTTCTCCTTTTTCGTATTAGTATACGCTTTTTGTGAGATGAAGAAAAATGTAACGTTTTTGAATGAAAGTGAAAGTGGTGAATTCGTTATTCTGACACTAAAAAACTACTAGATGACGTACATCTAGTAGTTTGGGAACTTCTTTTTTGATCATTCGTTCTATTTATAAGAAATCGAATTTTCCTTTTTTCAATGTTAAACCTAATCCACCAATCATATAAAGTGAACGGTTATCGACGATACGTTTTAAAGCAGATGCTGTTTTTCCAGTGAATTTCTTATCACCGAATACCATTGCAATTGCATCGTCTCCTCCTAATGAACAGACACTTCCTTTTAAGTCTGGAACGAATGTCTCTGTCTTTTCACCTTTTAATAAATGAACAAGGTTTTTAGCACATGTTTCACCTTGTTGCATTGCAATTTGAGCTGTTGGAGGGTAAGGACGACCTGCTTCTTCATTCATCATGAAAGCACAGTCTCCGACGATAAATACGTCGTCTAAGTTCGGTGCACGTAAATCAGGTTGTACAGCTACACGTGCGCGGTGACTTTCTAAACCTTCTGTTTCTTCAATTAAATGACTTCCGCGAACACCTGCTGCCCATACGACCGTACGTGTTTTAACGAATTCAAATTCATCGTCACCTGTTTTAATTTTTACACCTTCTGGCGTTGCTTGTACGAGTGGTGTACCTACTGAAAACTCAATTCCTTTTTCTTCTAACGCATCAACTGCATATTCTACAAGTTCAGGGTCGAACGCTGGTAAAACAGCTGGTGCTGCTTCTACACAAAGTACGCGCACTTTTTCACGTGGTACGTCGTATTCAGCACACCATTCGGGTACACGGTTACCTAATTCTCCAAGGAATTCAATACCTGTAAATCCTGCACCACCGACGACGATCGTTAATCGGCTATCATCGCGCTCTGACGGATGTTCTGCTGACCATGCTGCAAATTGTGAATGGATATGTTCGCGAATTTGACGCGCCGCTGCAACGTTAGCAATTGACAATGCGTACTCATCTAATCCTTCAATACCGAACGTTTCACCTTCAAAACCGAGTCCGACGACGAGGTAATCATACGTATGTTTCCCTGCCGTTGACGTTACTTCTTTCTTTGTCACGTCGATTGCTTCTACTTCTGCTTGAACAAATTGTACTTTACGTGCATCGATTACACTTTCGATGTCATAACGTACACGATGTGGTGGAAGCGTCCCCGCTGCTGCTTCATGTAACCACGTTGATTCGTAGTGATAATCGTTTTTATTAATTAAAACGATTTGTGCCTCATCTACTTTTATTTTTTTCTGTAATTCGACGACTGTTGATAATCCGCCGTACCCTGCACCTAATACTAAAATTGTCGGTTTTGCCACAAAAATCGAAACCACCTTTTTTTATTTTCTATCTATTTTTCGCTCACGATCGAGCTCATTCAATCAATCAGATAAATCTTCCTCATTCTATATTAGACCTTTTTGATGATGATTTCAATATTATCTAACATTTCGTTTACGATTTCGACGAACTAACTTCACTTAAACATCACACGAGTTCGGATTACCTGTTGCTTTCTCTGTGCGGAATGATGAACCACAACCACATGAAGCGATGGCATTTGGGTTATCGATCGTAAATCCACCGCCCATTAACGATTCTTTATAATCGACAACTGTTCCTTCTAAAATAGGTGCATCCATCTTCGAAATAACGATCGTTAAACCGTGTTGTTCATATACTTCATCAGTAGGTGCAGGTTCTGTTTCAAATCCGAGGCCATATGTTAACCCACTACATCCGCCACCTTGGACACCTACGCGTAAAAGAGCTCCTTCTTCTTCATTATGTTCCATCATTTTTTTCACTTGGACTGCTGCAGCTTCTGTTACTTCTACTACTTGTGTCATATAAAATCCTCCTCTTAATTTTCGTTTCCTATTATCATATCAATGTTAAAGCCGTTCATGCAATCATATTTGCTCGATTGTTTCAAACATTACGGTATAATAGATTAATACCATTTCACACCTTTAAAAGGAGGAGTTTTTTTGGAAATCGAACCAATTTATTTAAAAACATTCAAATGTCTTTTCTGTCACCACACATTTAAAAGTTCACGCGTTCGTTCTCGTTTCGTCCGCGTCGTCTCACATGATTCTGATTTTAAACCAAATTACAAAGACACAGAAGCAAACCCTATTTTTTATAATGTCGCGGTTTGTCCTCAATGTGGATTTTCGTATACAGAAGATTTTTTACCGTCTTTTGCTCCACATACGACGGAACGGATTCAAAAAATGATCGTTGATAATTGGACACATCGTGATTTCACCGGTCCTCGAACGATTGATGATGCTATTGAAACCTATAAACTCGCTTTGCTCAGTGCTCGGTTAAAAGAAGAAAAACCTCTACCTTCTGCTGGCCTTGCAGCACGGCTTGCTTGGCTATATCGAGAAAAAGGGGATCAAACGAATGAAATGCGCTTTTTAGAAGTAGCACGAGACTTTTACGTCGAGTCGTTTGCCCAAGAAGATTATATCGGAACGATGATGTCTGAAACGCGCGTAACTTATATGATTGCAGAATTATCATGGCGAATTGGAGATGAAGATGAAGCGATACGACAATTTAGTCGCGTTATTCAAAATCAAGAACATTCAACAGATCCTAAAATTATCGATATCGCACGTGAACGCTGGCAAGAAATTCGTGAATTACGCGAAGTTAGTCGTTTAACGACAGATCAATAAAATGAAAAGGCGAAGTAATAAAAAACCCAGTCATCCTTTTACTTAAAGTAATTGACTACTGGGTTTTTTGATGTCGTCTTCAAAACAAGTCGACACATTATGCGATTTAAAACACTTGCTCTACTTCTACAACACCTGGAACTTCTTCTAATAAAGCGCGCTCGATTCCTGCTTTTAACGTAATCGTTGAGCTTGGGCACGTTCCACAAGCACCGAGTAAACGTAATTTAACAATGCCATCTTCGATATCTACAAGTTCACAGTCGCCTCCGTCACGTAATAAAAATGGGCGTAATTTATCGAGTACAGCTTGTACTGGTTCTGCTAATTCTTGTTGTGTCATGTTCGTCATTTCTCTTTACCTCCGAATAATAATTTTGTTCTTATTTTTGTAAGAACCCTCACTTATTATTAGTATAACATGGACTCCGTAAAAAGAGTAAAAAAACGACTCTAATTGAGAAATTAGAAAGGTTATTCTCACTTTCTTTTTACGTGCCTTTCGAAAGACGACATCGTCACGTATTTTCGATATAATAAAAAAGCGTCTTCAAAGAGATCTTTGAAAACGCTCCAATATTTAACCATTGTGCCAGCGGTAGAACCATAATAATCCTGATTTCATAAGTCGTGCAATACGTCCGGTAATTGTCATATCGCCTACTTGGAGGAATCCTTTCTTTTTGCCGAGAGCTCCCATGAAGCCTTTTAATTTTAATTCAGGCATTTCTTCTGGGAGTGGCTCCCCTTTCCATGTTTTACGAATGACCGTTACGATTTGCTCTCCGTGTACTTCAGCAAGTTGTGCACTCGGCGCATGTGGCAACGATGCACAATCTCCTACGACGTAAACGTTCGGGTAATTTGGAATTTGATGATATTTATTTAACACGACGCGTTTTCCACGATCTTGTTCGATATTTTCTAAATCACGAACCGGTTGTACAGGACGTACACCTGCTGTCCAAACGACAGCATCAACTGGAATTTGATCTTCATGATTGTATAAAATACCATCATCGACACGTGTAATGTTTGATTTTGCAATGACTTCAACATTGTGTGCATCAAACCACTCTTGAATGTAATTACTTAAACGTTCAGGGAAATCACGTAAAATACGCGGTCCGCGGTCAAACAATTTAATGTTTAAATCTGGACGGCTTTCACGTAACTCACTTGCAAGTTCAATCCCACTGAGTCCAGCGCCTACAATTCCAACAGTTGAACCACCTTTTAAACCGAGTAAATCTTGGTATGTCGCACGTGCGTTATGAATCGATTGAATACTGTACGTATTTTCATCTGCACCTGGAACACCGTGATAATTGTCTTCACAACCGAGTCCGATCACAAGCTCGTCGTACGCTACCGCTTGACCGTCTTCTAACAATACGCGGTCATTTTCGAGATCGATTCTGTCAACCGAGCCTTCAATAAATTTTAATTGTGGATGTTCTGGTAACGGTACACGAACGTCTGTATCTGAAACGGTACCTGCAGCAATCGCATAAAATTCAGTTTTAATACTATGAAACGGCGTACGGTCGATTAAAATGATTTCTACATCATTCGGTATTTTTTTCAAAAGTCCTTGCATAATCGTCATATTTCCATAACCTGCACCTAGTAACACTAACTTTTTCATGTCGGTTCCCTCACTTTTACAATGTAATCCGTTCAATTCACGTTTACATTATATCAGTTTGTGACATATTTCACAATGGTGTGTCTAAATATTGACGAAAAAGAGTAAAAAGCGTAGCCTTTTACGTAGAAAGGAGGAGTTTCATGAACCCTTTAATCGAATTTTGTATGAGTAACCTCGCAAATGGAGCATATCCTGCTTTTGAACAATTAGAACGTGACAAAAATTTGGACGTTTTAGAGTATGGTTGTTTAAGTTACTGTACACGTTGCAGTGATTCACTTTATGCGCTCGTTAATGGCGACGTCGTCGAAGGCGATACGCCAGACGAACTTGTCCAAAATATTTATAAACATTTGGAAGAAAATCCGATGTTTTAAACTTCATCGTTTTCCATACAAAAAACCCTAGCGCCTATTTCAGTTTTCTTAATAGACACTAGGGTTTTATCGTATTATCGTTTATTTCAATTTTTTAATCCGTTTTTTCGGAAAATGCTTGAAGAGAACGGACCATATAAGTTGGACGTTTCGGCATTTGCGCTACTTCTTCCGTCCGGGTAACGCCGGTGTCAACATGAATCGTATCAATTCCAAAACGGATACCGAACTGAATGTCAGTATCATAATTATCTCCGATCATAACCATTTCATCTTTCGCATAGCCACCTTCTTCTTGAATGAGTTGTAACATAAAAGGTTCTGGCTTTCCTATACGAATTGGCTCGACGCGTGTAGCATATTCGATTAAATGAACGAATGCACCATTTCCAGGAACGAGCCCTCTTTCTACCGGAATGAGACGATCTTCATTCGTAGCGATAAATGTCGCACCATTTTGAATCGCTAATGCAACGTCTGCTAATTTCTCATACGTCCCTTGACGATCAAGTCCCATAACGACAGCATCTGGATTGTCAGCCGTCACGAGCAAGCCTTCCGCCTGAAACGCTCGATGAAGCCCATCTTCTCCATACAACATATACCGATCATTCGGTCGTTTACTTTTCGCATAACGCGCCGCTGCGACTGCTGATGTATAAATGTGAGATAGCGGTGCTTCAATTGAAAAATGAGCTAACTTTCGTTGGACATCTTCTGCCGTTACACTTGCATTGTTCGTAATGTAATACGGCTCAATTCCTTCACTTTGCAAAGTACGAACGAATGCTAACCCTTCTTCAATCGGCTTCATTCCACTATATAACGTACCGTCTAAATCAAAACAATACGCACGATACTTTTTCATTACGCTTCATCCTCTGGTAAAAATGCAGAAACAGGACCGAGTTCATTTTCTAAATAATGAAAAACAGATGGAATAAACTGTTCAACCGCTTCTAAATTTTGATCGAACGTTTTCACTACTTGTTGATGATCGACATGAATGAAATCACGAACGAGCATATCGCGTAAACGAATCACTTCTTTTAATGGCTCCGCTGTTTCACTTGAAATGACATTTTCATCATCCATAATGTCAATAATATCTTCATAACTCCCCGGATCACGCATAATGAAACCGTCGATCATAGAGTTTCCTACGTCAACGACCGCTTCGATAATAGAATGTACGAGTCGTTCTAACGCTAATGTATGAACTTCACTTCTACACCAATCATCTTCTTTTTTGTATAAAACTAATAATTGATCTACGTACTGTAACGCTTCGGTAATTTTATTACGGTCTACAAAATACATTACAAAATCCTCCATTCTGAGATTCAAGTTCCCTTTTA
>JASLJC010000118.1 GCA_030152585.1 Savagea sp.
TTTTCAACATTCGCAAAGTGAGTACACGTCGGGGCAGTTGATTTGCTTTTTCGATGTTTGAAAAGTGAGGGAGTAATTGTTCAAGTAATTGATCAGTCACTTTCACTGGTAAAAAAGGATAAAGTTCTTGAGACGATTGAAGTTCTTCACTCGCCTGACTAGAACTAATCAGTTTGATAGAAGTGAGCCCGAGTAAACGTTTACCGAGGCTTTGATTGATTTCTATCGCTTGTATACGTTCTCGTGGAATTGAAAATCGTTGACGGGAAAGAACGCCTCTTTCTACATAAATATAAGCGTCGTCTGCTGTAATGATAAAATGTCCATAGCGTAAATAAGTAGTTATCCATCCGATGAAAAATGAAAGGAGGAAGGCGATAAAAATAGCCCCTGTAAGTAATAAAGGATGATTCCATAACCATATTCCAATATTATCAATCGTTTGAGCCCAAGAAAAATCAGCTATTTTATTATAGATAAATAATAATAGAGGGAATATGACTAAAAATTGAAAAGAGAGAATAGTCGCCTTGCATACATCTTTCCTCGTCGTTTGAAAGTATATTTTTTGATCATCGCTATGTTCTTGTGTGACATCGCTTCGTTCTTCATCGACGAATAATTGTTCGTCCGTTGGAATGACCGTTTGTTCTCCACGAAAAGCACGTTCGATGAAATCTGCTTCATCTACTGTCAAACTCGGGATTTCAATTTCTCCATCTTCACTTGCGCTCGTCGTTAAGGTGAGCGAAGTTAATTGAAACGGTCGATATATCCAATTCGTATTGCGTTGAATATGCTGCACGCGGTCAAAAGGTACAGATTTCTTTTTTCGATTTAATAATCCACGTTCAATCGTTACGTCTTCATCGGTAATTTTAAACGTTGTCGTTTTCCAAACGATGATCGGCCGAATCATTGAATAAATCATCCAAAGAATAAATAGCTTTTGAAGTGTCGATATAAAAGGACTCGTCGTTCCATAATTGATGATGAATAAAAGAATGATGAGAAAAAAGGAGTTTTTAAAGAAACTCCACCATTTCTCGAGGAGGTATAGCGGGTGTAATTGTATATTTTTCATTATTCACCGACCTCCTTAATTTGAGCGAGATGAGCGATAGTATCTCGTAATTGTTCAGCTTCTTTAGCGGGAAGTCCCGGAATCACTCCAGAACTAGCCATCGTATGAATCGTAATTTCTTTTAATCCTCGCAGGCGTAAAAGAGGTCCTTGTTTTATTTCCACTTGTTGCACTTTCGTCATTGGAATGACAATTTCTGATTCTTTCAATTTGCCGCTATGCAATGTAATAAATTGTTCATCGACGGAATGCCACCAATTTTTTTGGAAGAAGTAAGGTGACAAGAAAAAGTCCCATAAGAAAAACGGAACACCGAGTACCATGAGTCCGATGAATACGTAAGTTGTCCATGTCCACCAATCAAAATGAATACTTGCCCATAATAGCCCACCGATGATGAAGTAGAAAATAATCGTTTCAAGTACGACAGAGAGTCTGTAACTCAGCTTCCACTCGACGGGTAGTTTTTGTTTTTGTAAGTTCAATTCGTTTCACACCTTTCATCATTTTTGTATACTAGTAACTATACGAGCAGTAATACTAAAAGTTTCGGAAAGGAATGAGCATATGTTTACAAAAGATGAAGCAGTACTCGTCGTGATTGATATGCAAGGGAAATTGGCCCAAATCGTCGATCGTTCAGAGGAAGTATTAGAAAATGTTCATCGTTTAGTAAAAGGGTTTCAAGCGTTTGATATGCCGATTTTATGGTTAGAACAATATCCAAAAGGGTTAGGTCCGACGTTAGAGCCACTGAAAAGTACGTTAGAACAAACGACAACTCCTATCGAGAAAACAGAGTTTAGCGCTTACGATAATGCAGAATTTAAAGAGAAGTTAGATGCACTCGGGCGTAAACAAATTGTGTTAGCAGGTATTGAAACACATATTTGTATGTACCAAACAGCTGTGCAACTAGATGAAGAAGGATTCGACGTACAAATCGCATCAGATGCTGTATCTAGCCGCAGTCGCGCAAGTCATGAAAGTGCGTTACGCGCACTTGCAACGCGCAACATTCAAGAGACGAATGTTGAAACGATGCTATATCAACTCATGCGACATTCAAAAGATCCAGCGTTTAAAGAAATATTGTCGATTATTAAGTGATAAACAAAATGAAAAGACGTACGAAAGAGGAAAAAGGCAGTAGACCTTTTCCAAATTTCGTACGTCTTTTTACAATTCTTCTGCTAAACCGAGTGCGATAATACCGATCATGACGAGGATGACTAAAATATATTGCTTTTTCGACAATATTTCTTTTAAGAAAATACGAGAAAGCAATACAGAAAATAGACCACTCGCTGCGATAATAGGTGCTGCAATCATCGCATTTCCAGCCATTGCTGAAACGTAGAAAAACTGTCCAGTCGTTTCTAAAATCGCAGCAATTCCTTTATCTTTTTCTTTAAAGATTTTAAAGTTTTCTTTTTTCACCCATTTCAAATAAATGTAAACGAGAATTGCACAGATGAAAAAAGTAAATTCGTAAGCGAGCAAAGCGTTATCTTCTGATAACCATTGTTTTTTCTCTAAATAGACGCCATCTAAAAATGAACCGAATCCATCGATTAGCGCATAACCGATCGGAAATGAAATAGCGAGAAACCCTAGTTTATATTTTGGGTTAATTTTTTCACCATTTTGAAGCAATACTTCATAGTCATTTTTTTGTTCGTAACGTGCAAGCATAATGACACCAAATGTGACGACGATAATACCGAAAATTTCTAAAACAGACAATTGCGTCGGGAAAAAGATCATAAACAAAATTGCAGTAATAGCGCCTGCTGAGTTTTGAACGGGTGCTGCGATAGACAATTCAATATAACGTAGCCCGATAAATCCAATCGTCATCGATAAAATATACATAGCCGAGACAGGGAAATAAAGAACCATATTGAACGGGTCAAACGTAATGTTTTTAACGAGCATATATGTAATTCCGTGAAGTCCCATTACGAAACCGATCATCACGACAATTTTTAAATGACTATATTGATCGTTCGGATCGGTTCCTTTTTTATAATATAAATTCGCCGCGCCCCATGCAAAAGCCGTAAGTAGCGCTGCTATAAACCACCACATACTGAATGAACTCCTCTCTTTATTAGATAGCTTGATTATTATAAAGGGGAAAAGAACGTCTGTCAAAACGTCCTCTCTTCCGCGGTATAGAAGGGGAATCATTGGAATATTTGTAAAGAATGAAACGGTTGATTAAAATGAAAGAGAATGAATGAACAAGAAAGGATGTAACAAAATGAAATATATCGTAAATACAGGTCAACGTAAAATCGTCCATTTTAACGATAATGTGCAACCTGCTTGTCGCATTATGACGATTCATCCGAATCAAATGGAAATGACAGATGAAGATTACACGAAAAAATATCCAGCGATTTATACGTATTGTCCCCATTGTCAGCAAAAATAAAATAAAACAAAAGCCTTTTTCGCGAATTGTATCGTGAAAAAGGCTTTTTTCTCGTCATAAGCATAAATTACGTAAGGAAGGGTAATAACCGGATTGAAGGAAGAAAATAAAAGGGGAAGCGTGTAAAAATAAAAAGAGGGAGAGAATGTTATGCCAAAAACGATGCAACGATGGAACGGAATCATTGCAACATTATTTTTAGTCAGTCAATTGTTGTTATTTCCGTTGAGCACAGTGCAAGCTGCAAATCTAGCAGTAGAAGAAGAAGTAGAAGAACAGACGGTAGTAGTAGAAGGAGAGCCAGAACAACTTGAAGTGAATGATGAACCTACGGTAGAAGAAAAAATAGAAGAGAGAGAGCACGACGAACAAGATAAACAAGAACACGAAGCACAACCTCAACTATCACCGAATGATGCGGGCAATCCACAACAACCAGGAGCGCCCGAACAGATAGAGAAAAACGAAGGAACGATTGAACCAAATGAAGATAAGCGAGACGAAGTCATAGAAGAACAACCGATAGAACAAAAAGAGAAAAAAGGATTTCATCTCGTGTTAGATAAAGCAACGAAAGGTCCAGAAGATGAACCGTTTGATGAGGAGCATGTACTCGTACCGACCGATTCATTTTTTGTACATTACAGTTGGGTACTAGAAGATGGCCACACTTATCACGCTGGAGATACGGTCACTTTTGAGTTGCCGAAAGCACTTCGAATTATCCAAGCGATGCAAGGAACACTTGAAGACGATCAAGGTGTTTCATTTGCAACGTATCAAGTAGCAACGAACGGTACGGTTACGTTTACATTTACAGAAGCAGTCGATGAGATGTCAGCAATCAGCGGTGACTTTTATATGAAATCACAGCTTCGTTTAGAAGAAGCAGAGATAGAAGACGGAAAAGTCATTATCGAGCAAATAGGAGGCAACGGTCAACTTGAAATCCCAATTCAAACACCGGAATTAAAAGCGAACCTTTCGAAGGGTGGGAAGCCACTTCCAACGTTTAGTCCGACAGAAATTGAATGGACGATTACAGTCGACACGAACAAAATGAAGCATCAAAATGGCCGTGTAGTGGACACGTTACCAGCAGGTTTAACGTATAAAGCGAATTCTATGAAAGTCGATGGTCAAGCATATGACTCATTTCAACTGATAGGCCAAAACATCGAAATCGAATTAGGTGACATCAAAGGAACGAAAACGATTACGTTCGTTACGACGATTGAACAAGAAAAATGGAACGCTACATCTTTTTCGAACAAAGCAACTTATGAAGCAAACAAAGTCGAAAAAGTAGAAGCGAGCGCCACCGTGAAAGTTGACCGTGGAAAACCTGTTCAAAAAAAGGGAGGACGTTACAATCCAACAACGAAAGAAATAGAGTGGGAAATTGCACTGAATTTTGATGGAAAAACCGAATCTAACACGATCCTTCAAGATACGTGGAAAGCAGGTTTGATGGAGCTTGTAGGAAATAGTCTCACATTTTATGACGTCACGATGAACGACAAAGGACAAGCGACAATAACGAACAAAGCGGAAGTTCCTTATACAGTGACGAAATCAACAGATTCAGGGTTTGATCTTACTTTGCCTACTATTGATAAGCCTTATATTGTGAAATATAAAACGAAGTTGAAAGATCGATTATTGAACGGACAGAATATTCAAAATAACGTTCAGTGGAACGGTCATACGTCAAAAGGAAACGTTTGGGCAGAACAAGGAGTCGGGAGTAAAGGTCATTCGAATGTGAATTATAAAAATAAAACGGTCGATTGGTATTTAATCGCGAATACAGATAAACAAGATATGAAACAATTTGTCATTCAAGATGAAATTGGAAACGGTTTAACATTAAAAGAATCGACAGTTGTCGTAAAAGTGGGAAATAAAGTTTTAACAAAAGAGCGAGATTATACGTTCACAAAAACGGCTAACGGCTTTACAGTGACATTTATCGGACCGTATGAAGTCATCAAAGATAAAGTCGAAGTTCGTTATACGACAACATTTGATTATACAAAGTTACAGCCAGGCCAACCTTTCATGAATTATGCGACATATACTTGGTTAACGGGTGATCAAAATGTACCGTGGAAAAAAGAAGTGAGCGATGGATTTACACCGGATGATTTTACGAAATACGATGGAAATAAAACGGGGTATTACGATGCGCGAAATAAAACGATTACGTGGTCTGTAAGTGTGAACTATCAACAAAATGAACACGAACAACTGATCATGAAAGATTTGATTCAAGGGAATCAAAAATTAATACCGGATACGATTCAAGTACATGAAGGGGTACTCGGTGGGGGAAATAACTCCATTTGGGCAGGAGACGTAGTCGAACAAGCGAAGATTGAAACATTTACAGACGATGGAAAATCAGGTTTCCAAGTCTATTTAGGAAAAACGAATAAACCTTATGTGATTACGTATCAAACGAGTTTAGCAAATTTAAATTATATTGCGAAAAATTATACGAACGTAGCGAACATATACGATGGTGAACGTCATATTACAGATTTACGTGCAGATGTTGGGATTATGCACGGTGGTGAATTCGGTAAAAAGTCAGGTTACCAAAATGGAAAAGCAATTGATTGGTCTATCGTAATTAATGGATCTCAAGCATCTATTCATCATGCAGTCGTCACAGATACATTATCGTCAAACCAAGAGTTAATAAAAGATTCTGTTCAAGTTTATACGACGACAGTCGATAATTACGGTAATATTACGAAAGCCGCACGATATGACGATATCGATTTTCAAGTGAAAGAGGGAAATCCTCAAACTTTTAATATTATTTTCAAACAACCGATTGAACAAGCCTATATCCTCGAATATTCGACAATGTATTTTGCAAGTGATGGTGAAGTCGTCTCGAACGATTTTAATGTTACAGGTGAGAATATAGGAAGCGAGGGAGAAAATGGTCATACCGTCAATGTAACAATTAATCAAACATCTGGCGGCTCTGCAACAGGAAAAGTCGGGTATTTACACGTACAAAAAGTAGCTTCTGATGATCGACAACAAAAGTTAGAAGGAGTAACTTTTGAATTGATTGATCCGCAATCGAAAAAAGTGTTAAAAACAGGTGTAACCGATGCAAATGGTGAAATTGACTTCGGACGTCTCATGTTCGGTCAATATTTATTAAAAGAAATAGAGGCTCCAGAAGGCTACGTCACATTAAGTGAACCAATTCTTGTAAAAATTGACCAGCCGTATGTAAAAGGAGACGAACAAAAAAGAGGAAACGTTCTAACGGTCGAAAACGATCGGGAAGTAAGAAAGGCGCTCATTTATAAATACGAACCAGACGGTACGTACTTGCCAGGAGCAGAGTTTAAAATTGTAAATGATCAAGGCGAAACAGTCCAACAACAATTAATAACGAGACAAGATGGTACAGTTGAAACGGAAACACTAGAGCCAGGGACGTATCAATTAATCGAAACGAAAGCGCCCCCGGGCTATCAAAAATTACAGGAACCGAGCATTTTTACAATTGAAAAAGGAAAGTCTACACCTGTCATTCTTTACGTACCGAATGTAAAACTCGGTGATATTTTACTAGAGAAAAAAGATGCGTTGACAGGTGAGTTATTAGCCGGCGTTACATTTGAACTGCAAAAGTATAATGAAGAGATGAAAGTGTTTGAAGCAGTAGAACGATATACGACGAACGAAGGAGGAGCTATTGCAGCGAAAGACCTTGAAAATGGTCAATATCAATTCGTTGAAGTAGCACCATTAGAAGGTTATTTACCCTTACAAGAACCCCTCTCATTTGAAGTATCAGACGAAACGAAACATTTACAATTAGAAGCGTTGAATACATTAGATGAAACGATTCAAAAAGTAGTAAAAGTCGATGCCGAAGATGAAACAAAACGTTTAGCAGGTGCACAGTTTGAACTGTATAAAGTAGAAGAGGACGGGGAGCGTCGACTCGTACCTAACGGTGAGCAAACGTATTTTGAAACGGATAAAGCAGGTGAAGTGACGTTTACCCATTTAACAGAAGGTGCTTACGTCTTCATTGAGACAAAGTCACCTTCAGGTTATGAGCGTGCTCAAGTCGAATATGGGTTTATCGTCGGAGATGGACAAGTAGAACCTATTATCGTATCGAATACGTTAAAGCTAGTAAATATCGAGATTCAAAAAGTAGACGCGATAACACATCAAGAACTAGCAGACGCGCAATTTACATTAACGAACGAAGATCAGACAATTGAAATAAAACAGTTAGATACTGACCGTGACGGAAAAATTATCATCGAAAATGTACCTGAAGGAATATATACACTAACTGAAACGAAAGCACCGGCTGGTTATCAAAAATTGGCACAACCAATTGTTATCGGGGTTGCTTACGATTCTCCAAACTGGATATCAGTCGTTGTTCCGAATGCGCCGTTAGGTCATGCGCAAATTACGAAAGTAGAAAAAGGAACGTCTCTACCGATAGAAGGTGTAACATTCCAATTAGAACGACAAAATGATGCAGGTCAGTGGGAGTTAGTGAATACAATTACGACTGATGCCCAAGGATTTGCAGCATCAGATGAATTAGAAAAAGGAACATACCGTTACGTTGAAGTAGAAGCACCACCGGGTGTTATAATGAATGGACAACCGATAGCGTTTGAAGTGAATGAACAAAATACACATTCGTTATCTTTCATCGTTGAAAACGACTATCAAAAACCGAACATCGAACTAGAAAAAGTAGATGAAAAAAATCGCCCATTAAGTGGTGCACAGTTCGAATTGTATAAAGTAGAACGAACAGGCGAAGACCAACGAATCATCAATGGCGAACAAACGTATTTTGAAACAGATGAAGAAGGAAAAATTGTCGTAACGTTATCAGAAGTAGGAGATTATTATTTTGTTGAAACGAAAGCACCTGAAGGGTACGTACTAGATCGTACGAAACGACCGGTTACGGTAAATAAAGGTGAGACAGCGACGGTAACAGTATTTAACGAAAAAGAACCTTTAGTCGTCGTGAAAGGTGCAGTCGAATTATTAAAAATCGATGCAGAAGATGCACATCGTCCGCTTGAAGGAGCAGTCTTTACGCTCGTAGATGATACAGGTCAAG
>JASLJC010000139.1 GCA_030152585.1 Savagea sp.
GAAAAAGAAACGTGGACATCACCAGTCGTAGGAGATGAATGGACATCGATCATACCGGTCGTGCAAAAAAAAGAACGAGAACTTATCATCTATGCCGCGACGACTAAAACAGAAGGAGTACGCTATACCATTCAAGGAGAGACACAGCGAGTTTCTATATCAGAAGTAGATACATTACCGACGACTTGTGGGGAGAAAAGTTGTTTTCATGAAGAAGGTACGATAATGTATGAAACGAGTCAACGTTGGATGAAAAATGGAGGAGATTAAATGTTACGAATTAACGGTTATCCACTAGGACCTGTACAAACGAATTGTTACATCATTTATGATGATGAAACGAAAGATGGATTAATTATCGACCCAGGTGAAGAAGGAGCAAAAATCATCGAAATCGTACGTCAACAAAAGATTCAATTACATGCTATTTTATTAACGCATGCTCATTTTGATCATATCGGTGCAGTTGATGAAGTGCGCGATGCATTTAACATTCCAGTTTATCAACATATTGCAGAGAAAGAATGGCTATCTGATCCTCAATTAAATGGTTCAGGCAAGTATTTTCAATTGCCAAACGTTCAAAATCGTCAAGCAGACTATTGGATTGAAGAAGAAGGAGAATTGACGATCGGTCCTTTTACATTTTCGGTATATGAAACGCCTGGGCATTCACCCGGAAGTGTAACGTATCATTTTAAAGAAGAACAATCTGCTTTTGTCGGGGATGTCATATTCCGTCAAAGTATTGGAAGAACGGATTTAGTTGGAGGGAATCAGGAGACATTACTTTCTTCGATACGTCGACACATATTGACGATGCCAGATGAAACGGTTCTTTATCCAGGTCATGGTGGCGCAACGACACCACGAGCTGAACGAGCAGATAACCCTTTTTTAATTTAAAAAATGAATGGGAAATGATCCGAAAATTAAAATAAAATACAATGTTTTTTAAAGACCCCAGGAAGGCTTTTCTTTTCTGGAGTCTTTTTTTATATTAGATATGCCGGCACTTTGAAACATATGAAAAGGAAGTGACAGTATGAAGCAAATCCGTCTCGTAGAGGAACGTGAAAATATCGTAGAGCAAAAAAGTTTAGCGTTGTTAGAAGAAGCTATCGCTACACAAGCATCAGATCTTCACTTTATTCCGAAAGGAAACGTATACGGTATTTATGTACAAAAAGACTTTCAACTGCATCCGTTACGTCGTTATCCGAGTGCTTTAACAGAGAGAATGATAGCATTTTTTAAATACGTATCATCACTAGATATGAGTGATATACAACGACCACAAAGTGGAGCATTCCATAAAGAAATAAATGGTCAAGTTTATTCATTTCGCGTTTCGACGATACCGTCGTATTACAAAGAAAGCGTCGTCATTCGCATTCAAAAACATAATGCTGTATTGTCGCTACGTCACTTAGCACAAGAAGATGACACTTTATATCGTCAATTAGAAAAAACGACGACATATGAAGAAGGGCTCGTCCTCGTTAACGGTCCGACAGGTTCAGGGAAAACGACGACATTGTATTCTTTATTAAATCATTGTGTCGTTCATGCAGAACGTCATGTCATTACACTAGAAGATCCTGTTGAACATCCTCAACAAAACTTATTGCAAGTACAAGTGAATGAACGAACAGGGTTGACGTATGCAGCTGGATTACGAGCAATTTTACGGCACTCTCCAAACGTTATTATGATCGGTGAAATACGAGATGCTGAAACGGCTCAAACAGCAGTTCGTGCAGCGTTAAGTGGTCATCTCGTCTTTTCAACGGTACATGCGAAAGATACAGAAGGGGCGATTTATCGGATGATGGATTTTCGACTATCTAAAGAGGAATTGCGCCAAACGATGGTGACGTTAATGTCACAACGTTTACATTCTAAAGGAAGCCATCGATACGCTTCGTTTCATATCGTACAAGACCAAGCATTAGAGCAACTATTTGAACGGATCGAAACGTCATGAAATGGAGCCAAATAAAAAGTAGTGAACACGTACCCCGAACGCGTCAATCTTCTTTTTTAAGAAGGTTAAGTGATTTGTTAGCGCGAGGTTTAACTTTACCTCAAAGTATAGAGATTTTACTTCCGCACTATGTCGACTCGAGTGAACAAGTTGAGCAGCGGTTAGTCGAGCGCTTCCGAAATGGAGATACAATTAGCGAAGTATTACTAGATCTTGGGTTTTCGAGCCGTTACGTTTTAGCAGTAACATATGTTTCGACAAGAGAGCAACTGATTACAGGGTTGAAAGAAGCGAGTCGTCAAATTGAACAACAAACGAAGTATGAAAAAGAATTCAAAAAAATAATCACATATCCGTTTATTTTATTTCTTTTTCTTTTACTTTTTCTTGCGATGTTTGAACAGTTTTTCATTCCGAATGTCGAACAATTATATACAACGCGTCTAGCGGAGCAAAAAGGAATGGCTTATTGGCTTCCATTTATCGTTACATCTGCTCCGAAAGTAATCATTTTACTACTCCTTTTAATGATCGGATCGATTTCCTTTTTTTATGTAAAGTATCAGCGAGTGACACCGGCAGAACGTTGGGGCTATTTGATGCGTATACCAATTGTTAAACGATTCGTTCAATATCATTATACGTATCACTTCGCTTCTTTTCTTTCTCGTTTTTTACAAAGTGGTTTACCTGTACAACAAGGAATTGAGCAACTTCGCACTCAAAAACATGAACCGATGTTACAAGAAGTAGCGATGACGATTGAACAACAAATGTCAACAGGGTTAACATTAGATCAAGTCGTTGAACGGTTACCATATTTTCCAAAGCCTTTTGTTTTAACAGTTCGACATGGGATCGAACGAAATCAGTTAGGGGAAGAATTGATGATTTATGCACAAATTGTCGAAGGGAAGTTAGTAGAAAAAGGAGAGCAGATCATTCGAACGATTCAACCGGTTGCTTTTGGCTTCATTGCGACATTTATCGTGTTACTTTACTTAGCGATGATGTTACCGATTTATCAGATGGTAGAGTATGTAACGTGAAAGGAGAACGAAAAATGTATCAAAATCAAAAAGGATTTACATTGATTGAAATGATGTTCGTATTGTTAATCGTCACCGTACTCGTTTTAGTAACCATTCCGAATATTACGAAATATTCAAAATCAGTAGATGATACAGGATGTAGTGCTTATCAAAAAACAGTAGAAGCGGCAGTACAAGCATACAAAATAGATGAGAAAAAACCACCGGCAAGCTTTGATGTTTTATTAGAGAAAAAATATTTAACGGAACAACCGATTTGTCCAAATGGTCAATCGCTACAATTGACAGCAGAAGGTAAAGTTATTACGAAAGAATGAATGAGAAAGGGTATACGTTAATCGAGTCAGTTTTTGTATTGTTCGTCATGGCCATAATATTATTCATCATGTTTCCGCTAGAGATCTCTATTCCAATAGAGAAAAAAGAAGCGCAACTAATTCGAGAAATTCAACTCGACTTAACGAATTTACAAATGGCAGCAAAAGCTCAACGGAAGAGTTATAAAATGATATTTTATTCGACTTATTATATCGTATCATCTCCTTACGATGAAGAGATGAAACGATATGACTATCCTACACCGTATAAGTTTGATAAAACGAGCAACCTCTCTCATATTCGAATAACTGAAAATGGAACGATTCACCATTTCGGAACGTTACGTTTTCGAGGACATGATCGCACGTTAGAACTAAGAGTCCAAATAGGGAAAGGGAGAGTGAATGTTTATGAAAAGTGAAAAAGGCTCATTATTCGTTGAAGGGTTATTTGCTGTTTTCGTCTTATCCTTTTTATTTAGTACGCTATTGCCACTTCAAATCATATGGAAAGAGAAAGTCGCATTAAAACAAGAGGAAGCATATGAAGCAAAATACCAATACGAAATAGCGCGGTTGCAAATGGAACGAGCGAAACGTGATGATTCGGACGAATAAAGGTTATACGTTATTAGAATCACTATTCGCGCTCATCATCGTACTTCTTTTCGTTCACTTATTTTATTTATTTTTCGTTTGGAAAACGTGGAACGCACCATTAGATGAAGTGTTAGAGCGAGTAGAACATGAAATGTTTTGGATAGAAGTAGATGAATGGATTAGAGAAGCGGTCGATGTACAAATTTCTACATCGAATCGCCGACTACAAGTTCAAACAGCGGAAGGAAATTATGATATTCATTTACACAATCAAAATGTGCGGATGCAAAAAAATGGGAGAGGACACGTTCCTCTTTTAACAAAAGTAGAACATTTAACTTTTCAACGTAATGAAGATACGATCACATATGCTGTGACATGGAAAAGTGGAAGGACTATCGAAGGGGCGTGGGCATATGTTGAATAAACGACAAGGTGGATTTTTTCTTCTCAGTACACTTATTTTATTACTTATCGTTACCTTTTACGTGCTAAGCTTGGTACAATCATATTACCGTCTCTACTCTTTTTACGAACAAATGACAGTTTATTACGAACGAGAGACTCGTATAGTTTTAGCAGATAAGGGTGAAAGATAATGAAAAAAGTATATTTAGTCGGTTTTATGGGATGTGGCAAAACCGCAATCGGGAAAAGAACGAGTCGTTTACGTAAGTTGCCCTTTTATGATATGGATCATGAAATTAGTCGACAGACAGGGATGACGATTCCACAAATTTTTGAAACGTACGGTGAAGAAGAATTTCGTCGAATGGAAACTGAATTTTTGAATCATTTCACAGAAGAATTTTGCATTATTGCAACAGGTGGTGGTGTTGCAATGAAAGAAGAAAATCGTCGAATTATGAGAGAAACGGGGCTTGTCTTCTTTTTAAATACGCCGTTTCGTGATATATGGCGTCGGATTGAAAACGATACGAATCGACCGATCGTTCAACGGTCGACAAAAAATGAAATTCATACGTTATATCAAAAAAGAAAGCCGATCTATCGAGAAGCCGCACATATTCAAGTAGAAACAGAGAAAAGATCTTTAACAGAAATTAGTCGGTATATCGCCTATCAAATTGACCGGCTGAAAGGTGATTGGGACTAAAATAAAAAGCAACAGATGGTCTTTCGAAAAAACGAAGCCACCTGTTGCTTTTATTATTTTCCGTGTTTAATACGGCCTGTCCAATTTCGAAATCCACCTTGTAAGTAGTACATATCCGTATACCCACGTTTTTTTAAGAATAGTGCTGCTCGCGTACTCCGTCCACCGTTTTGATCATAAAAATAAACGGGTTGATCTTTTCGAATTTCTTCGTGACGGTGTTGGAATTGAGTGTACGGGATATTACGCGCACCTAAAATATGGCCAGCTTCAAAGTCAGCAGATTCGCGTAAATCGATGAGCTGCGCTTTTCGATAACCTTGAATAAACTGCTCTTGTGTAAGGGGTGCAATCGCTTTACGTGCTCGTAGCACGGTAACACCTACATAAATGGCAATTGCTACAATTACCCCACCTAAAATATACCAAGTCACTGTCAATTTCCCCTTTCTTCTCATTACATATTATAAGGTTGAATGGCATTATCTTCAACGGCAATTATGGTACACTAAAAAAGAATTTATCGGAAAAGAGGAGATTATATGAAGAAGTGGCACTATATTGAGTCCGGACGTCGCAGTGCGGCATACAATATGGCATTAGACGAAGCACTTTTAAATTGGCATAGCGAAGGAAAAATAGGTCCAGTCCTTCGTTTTTATGAATGGGAGCGCCCGACATTATCAATTGGCTACTTTCAACAAGTAGAGCGAGATATTAATTTAAAAGCAGTAGAAGAAGGACAATTACAATTCGTTCGTCGCCAAACGGGAGGTCGTGGTGTTTTACATGATGATGAGTTAACGTATAGCGTTATCGTTTCTGAACAATACCCGAATATGCCTGAAAATGTAACAGAAGCGTATCGTGTCATTTCAACAGGGTTGTTAGAAGGTTTTCGGAAATTAGGCTTCCAAGCTTCGTTTTCGATTCCTGAGACAGAAGAAGAAAAAGAAGCTTTACAACAGCCGAAAAGTGGTGTTTGCTTTGATACACCGAGTTGGTATGAGCTCGTCGTCGAAAATAAAAAAATAGCAGGAAGTGCTCAGACGAGGAAAAAAGGTGTCATTTTACAACACGGAGCGATCCTCCGTCATTTAAATATCGAAAAGCTCATTTCATTATTCCGATTTTCATCAAAGGAAGCAGAAGAAAAAATGCGAAAAAGTTTACCAAACCGAGCAGTAGCGATTGATCAAATTACATCAAAAGAAATTGAAATTCCGACACTTATTGAAGCGTTTCGAGAAGGGTTTGAAAAAGCGTTAAAGATTCAACTTGTACCGTATACGTTATCGGAAGAGCAAGAAGCAGAGGTTCACGAACTTGTCGTTCGAAAGTATGGCAATGATCAATGGAATTTTAAAAGGTAATCGTTTGCACGAAAGTTTCGATATGATAAAATGAAAAAGTAGAAAAAGGAGTGGACAAAATGCAACTCGTCGTTTTGCATGGACCGAATTTAAATCGTTTAGGGACGAGAGAACCTGAGATTTATGGTGAAGAAACGTTAGAGGATATTAATCGAAAAATTCAACAGTATAGCGAAGAAAAGGGAATTACAACTACATGTATTCAATCCAATCGAGAATACGAGTTGATTGAAGCGATTCATCACGCAGCGGATAAAAAGATAGATGGTATAGTCATTAATCCTGCAGCGTTCACGCATTATAGTATTGCAATACGGGATGCAATTGCTTCTACCGATATACCTGTGATTGAAGTACATTTATCGAACGTTCATGCGCGAGAAGCTTTCCGCCAACAATCTGTAATAGCGCCTGTCTGTGTAGGACAAATCACAGGTTTTGGTCATTTCAGTTATTTAATGGCCATTGAATCATTTTATTTACAAAAAAAGGGGAAATTAGAATGAAACTAAAAAAATTACGCGAACAATTACATAAACATGATGTAGATGCACTACTCATTACAAACCCGTACAATCGCCGATATATGACAGGGTTTACAGGATCAGCAGGTGTAGCACTTGTGACAAAAAAAGAAGCGGTTTTCATTACAGATTTTCGTTACACAGAGCAAGCGAATGCACAAGTGAAAGATTTCCGTATCGTTGAACAAAAACGTACAGCAATCGAAGAGGTCGCGCGAGAAGCACAAGCGTTAAACTTAGAGACGATCGGTTTTGAAAAAGAACATATGACATATGGTTTATTTGAATTATATGAAGAATATGTCGATGCAGCATTTATTCCGCTAGAAGGTCTCGTTGAATCGTTACGTATCGTCAAAAATGAAGAAGAGCTTGAAATTTTACAAAAAGCAGCCAACATAGCGGATGAGACATTTGAATATATTTGTACATTTATTCGTCCAGGCATTACCGAACTTGAAGTCGCGAACGAAATGGAATCTTATATGCGTAAGTTAGGAGCAACAGAATCATCATTCGACACGATTGTAGCGAGCGGTGCACGTGGAGCATTGCCTCACGGTGTTGCAAGCGATAAAGTAATAGAAGAAGGAGATATGGTAACGCTCGACTTCGGTGCGTTATACAATGGATATATTTCTGATATTACAAGAACAGTAGCAGTTGGTGAACCGTCGGAACAAATGAAAGAAATTTATGATATTGTATTACAGTCTCAATTGTTAGGCGTTGAAAAAATTGGCCCGAACATGACAGGAAAAGAAGCGGATACAATCGTGCGAGACTATATTACCGAAAAAGGATATGGACCTCAGTTTGGTCATTCAACAGGACACGGTATTGGGTTAGAAGTGCATGAAACGCCATCACTTTCATCTCGTTCTGAAACGGTATTACAACCGAATATGTGTGTTACAGTAGAGCCTGGTATTTATTTACCAAATATCGGTGGTGTTCGAATCGAAGATGATCTCGTCATTACAGAAACGGGCAACCGTCGTTTGACGAAATCATCAAAAGAGTTGCGTATTCTTCAAAATGAAGCGAAATAGTGTAATTATTGAACGTAACCTTGCGTAACGATACGATAGTTGCTAAAATTAAAAGTAAAGTGATTTTGATAATGAAGATAAGGTGGAGAAAATATGATTTCAGTAAACGATTTCCGTACAGGACTTACAATCGAACACGATAACGACATTTGGCGTATCATCGATTTCCAACACGTTAAACCAGGAAAAGGAGCAGCTTTCGTTCGTTCGAAATTACGTAGTTTACGTACAGGAAACATTCAAGATAAAACGTTCCGTTCAAACGAAAAAGTAAAACCAGCGATGATCGACCGTCATAAAGTACAATATTTATACGCTGATGGAGAAGATCATATTTTCATGGATACAGAGACGTATGATCAAATTACGTTACCAGCAGATCGTATTGAGCATGAACTTAAGTTCATTAAAGAACAAATGGAAGTGTCTATCGTTCAATATGAATCCGAAATTTTAGGAATTGATCTACCTGTAACAGTAACGTTAGAAGTAGCGGAAACAGAACCAGGTATTAAAGGAAATACTGCAAGTGGTGGATCGAAAACGGCGACGATGGAAACAGGTCTCGTTGTCCAAGTGCCATTATTTATTGAAACTGGTGACAAACTCGTTATTAATACAGAAGAAGCAGAATACGTATCACGTGCATAACAATAAATCTCATCTCGGTTTCGGGATGAGATACTTTTAGCCATAAAAAAGTGGTCATACCACTCGAAGGAGAAGGAGAAACCTATGTTTAAACTAGAAGAAATACGTGAACTCGTCGAAATGATTGACGAATCTAAAACGATTAAAGAATTTTCATACAATGCAGAAACAGGGAAAATCAAAGTGAAGCGAATGGGTGAAAAACCACAAAAAATTGAAACGGTTATCGTCAAAAAAGAGGAGCCGTTGAAGAGCGAACAACCGGTTATAACCGATATAGAAGAACCATCAATTGAACCAACCGTACAAAATGAACATGAAAATGAACATGAAGACTATGAAAAAATCGTATCGCCAATGGTAGGAACATTTTATGCTGCACCGTCACCTGAAGAGCCACCTTATGTACAAGTAGGCGATACGGTACAAGAAAACACGGTCGTTTGTATTGTAGAGGCGATGAAATTAATCAATGAAATCGAATCAGAAGTGAATGGTGAAATTGTAGAAGTGCTAGTATAAGATGGTCAACTTGTTGAATACGGTGAACCGTTATTTTATGTGAAACGACGTTAGGAGGATCCGAATGAAAAAAATATTAGTGGCGAACCGTGGAGAAATTGCAGTTCGAATTATTCGAGCGTGTAAAGAGCTTGGTATTGAAACTGTTGCTATTTATTCGGAAGCAGATGAAGATGCATTGCACGTTCAATTAGCGGATGAAGCGTACTGTGTCGGTCCGACAGCGTCTAAAGATAGTTATTTACATTTTTCGAATGTGATTAGTGTTGCTAAATTAACGGAATGTGATGGTATTCATCCAGGTTACGGTTTTTTAGCAGAAAATGCAGATTTTGCAGAACTTTGTGAAGAAGTCAATATTACATTTATAGGTCCGACAGCAAAAGCGATTGCTTTAATGGGTACAAAAGACGTAGCACGTCAAACGATGAAAGAAGCAGGGGTACCGATCGTACCAGGTTCGGACGGAATCGTTGAAACGATAGAAGAAGCAAAAGAAGTGGCACAAATGATCGGTTATCCAATCATCATTAAAGCGACAGCAGGAGGCGGTGGAAAAGGGATTCGTGCAGCCTATACAGAAGAGGAATTAGTAAAAGGAATTCAAATTGTTCAAAAAGAAGCGGCAGCTGCTTTTGGAAATCCAGGTGTCTACTTAGAAAAATTAATTGAAACATTTCGTCATGTCGAAGTTCAAATATTAGCAGATGCTTACGGACATACGATTCACTTAGGAGAGCGTGATTGTTCAATTCAACGTCGAATGCAAAAGTTAATTGAAGAAGCGCCATCACCTGCAATAACAGAAGAAAAACGGATCGAGATGGGGCAAGCGGCAGTACGGGCTGCAAAAGCGGTCGGTTATCGTAGTGCCGGAACGGTTGAATTTATTTACGACCACGTAAATGATACGTTTTATTTTATGGAAATGAATACACGTATACAAGTAGAACACCCTGTAACGGAGATGATTACAGGAATTGACTTAGTGCGTGAACAACTTCGTATCGCATCAGGAGAACGTCTCGGTTACGGTCAAGAAGACGTTGTCTATGAAGGACATGCGATAGAATGTCGTATTAATGCTGAAAACCCATCGAAAAACTTTATGCCATCACCTGGAGAAATAAAA
>JASLJC010000006.1 GCA_030152585.1 Savagea sp.
CCGCGTGGTCGTATTTATGACCGAATGGGTCGAATATTAGTAGACAATGAGCCACAAAACGCGATTGCTTACGAAAAATCAGAACGAACGAAAGCGCGCGCAACAAAAGAAGGCGAAATGGGGATGTTAGAAGTCGCCGAGGAGCTAGCGAAGTTAATTGAAAAAGACACGAAGCGAATTACACTCGGTGATAAAAGAGACTATTGGATTTTATTAAATCCAGATCTTGCAAAAGAGAAAGTACCACAAAAAGAAGCACAAAAATTATACGGTGATCCATCGCTTGAAAAAGGAGAAGCCGATCGTATAATTAACCAGTTAACGCGAGAACGGATTACAGAAGAAGAGTTAAATTCATTTACACCTGAACAACTTAAAGTATTAGCAATTTATCGTGAAATGATGTCAGGCTATGCTTATTCACCGCAAATCGTAAAAAGTGGAGATGTGACAGAGGAAGAATTTGCGCTCGTTTCAGAACGTTTAAGCGAGTTACCCGGTGTGAGTACGACGACAGCATGGGAGCGGAAGAGACTTTCTAAAAGTACCGTACTCGGTTCGACAACTAACCAATTAGAAGGTGTACCACGTTCTCATTTAGATTACTTTTTATCTCGTGGTTACTCACGAAATGATACCGTCGGTCGAAGTTACTTAGAACAGCAATACGAACCGTTACTAGCAGGTCAAAAAACAGTGTATAAAAACTTAAAAGATCGCAGCGGTCAAGTTGTCGAAAAACAGATGTTACATGAAGGTGTACCAGGACGTGACCTCGTCTTATCTGTTGATCGAGAGTTAGAACTTCAATTAGAAAAAATTGTTGAACAAAAATTGTTACAATTAAAAGGAACAGGTGGCGCAGGAGCGCTCGATCAAGCGTTTATTGTGATGATGGATCCTAAAAATGGTGAAATTTTATCACTCGTCGGAAAGCAACTCGTTCGGGATACCGAAAAAGGTGGTTGGAAAGTGCTCGATTATGCTTTCGGAACATTTACGACATCGTATGAAATGGGATCGACTGTTAAGTTAGCAACAATTTTAACAGGATATAATGAAGGTGTCTTAAACGTCGGAGAGACGAAAATTGACCAACCGTTAAACGTTGGGGGAACGCGAAAACGTTCATTGTTCAACCGTAATGGTGTCGTTCCTGTAAATGATATTCAAGCGATTGAACGCTCATCGAACGTCTATATGTTCCGTATTTCATTTTCACTCGGTGGCGGAAATTACGTACCGGGACGAGCGATGCGTGTTGACCCGGCAGCGTTTGATGTTTTCCGGAATAACTTTGCTCAATTCGGACTCGGTGTAAAAACGGGTATTGATCTTCCAAGTGAAGCGACTGGCGTCAAAGGAACGGATACACGAACAGGTAAGCTGATGGACTTTTCTATCGGTCAATTTGATACGTATACCGCCCTTCAAATGGCGCAATATGTTGCAACGATTGCAAACGATGGTTACCGTGTTGCCCCTCGTATGGTAAAACAAATCCGAGAGCCGTCTCCTGATGGTGAACATTTAGGAGATTTGATTCAAGAGACGGATATTCGAGTATTAAATCGATTAGCAAATAGTGATCGTGAAATTGAGCAAGTGAAAAAAGGAATGGAAGCTGTGTATTATGGTCGTAACGGAACAGCTCGAAAAGTATTGGAAGGGGCAAACTATACAGCTGCTGGTAAAACAGGAACAGCCGAGTCATTTAAAGACGGAAGAGGTACAATTAGTTTATCTCACGTCGGTTATGCACCAAAAGATGATCCAGAAGTCGCGTACGCAGTTGTCGTTCCACACGTCTGGACAGGATCATACGGTTACCCTCCTGCAGCGAACGATTTAGTACGTGCCGCATTAGATGCTTACTTCGGTTTGAAAGAAAAACGTCATAATGACGGAATTGATGTAGATATCGATGAAAAAGTATTACCGCCGTTAGAAGCATTAGAAGATGCTAAAGAAGAAAAAGATAAAAAAGAAGAGACTGAATGAAAAAAGCAAAGATGCGGATTATCGATTCGCATCTTTGCTTTTTTAGCTATGTATCAATCGTTAAGGTTTTCATATAATTTCTCAATATATACTAAATGTGATACATATTTTTTGTTGTTTCAATAAGTTTTTAGAAAACATTGGGACATCTCATAATATCAAGTGTGTCTATCAATTGGTACGAAGCAGTGCAGTTCAAAGAGCCGTCTCCTTTTTTCTCTATTCCTCGTCCCAGCTTATTTATTCTTTGTCGCGGGAGTTGTAATCGTTTCAGCGATTTCTTTAAAAGACATGTTTTCATTTACGACATATTCGCCAATACGAATGCGTTGTGCATATTTTTTCTCTACGAGAAAGTCGTTAAACGCTTTTGCTTCTTCGATAATATGCGCATCTTCTAAGCTTTGAGCGACGCTTGTAGAATCCGAACCTTCTTCAATTGCAATAATCGTTTTGACGGTAGCTTTTGGCTTTTCTTTCGGTTCCGTTTGAGGAGTTGTTTCTTTTTGTAAAGCGTCGAGCTGTTGTTTTAGTTGCTGTCGTTTTTTATTTTCGTCTGCTAGTTCATTTTGAAGAGTACTTATTTCTTTTTGTAAAGCTTTTATTTTTTTTGAATCATCATCTGTCGGTACGATAGGAGTAAAAAAATAAAGGAACGTCCCTGTAAGTAAAAAGCTAAAACCGAATACTTGAGCGAGCTGTTTCATTATTTTTTCACTCCTTCAGCGACGAGCACTTCAATGACGTCACGTTCAGGTAAAGAAGAACGTTTCGCAATTTCTGCAGTAGAATATCCTTGTTTATGTAGTGCGATAATTTGACTAACGATAATCGCATGAACAGGTGTTGCAGATGTAGCTTGTTTTCGTTTAGGCTGCTTTTTTTGTTTCGTCATCTCTTGTAATACACGCGGGGGTGTCGTCGTAATAAGTAGTTCTTCTTCTAATGCTTTAATTCGTTTACGCAATCCGTTCATTTCTTTATGTACACTAATTGAAATTTCTTCAATTTGATCATTAGCGAAAGTTGACTTTGTCGGTAGAAACAATGAAAGTCCGAGTAAAATAACACCGAGAATGATAAAAATAAGTGGAATAATCATCTTTTACTTCCTTTCTAAAATTGAACTATATGTCATCATACACGAAAAAGGTTGTAATTTTCAATTGAACTATTGGACAAGATGAAAAAATATGTTATAATTTAAAAGTCGTATAAATCATTTTCAACAAATTATAACAATGAAAAAAGAAAAGAAGGAGGGACTCCGATGCGCGTAAACGTAACTTTAGCTTGCACAGAGTGTGGCGAGCGTAACTATATTACGAAGAAAAACAAACGTAATAACCCAGATCGTATTGAAATGAACAAATATTGCTCACGTGATAATAAACATACATTACACCGTGAAACAAAATAATTGTCTGAAAAGCCAAAACTTCTATCGGAGTTTTGGTTTTTTTCTTCCTTCATCACAATTTGTGAAACAAATGAACATCTGCTATGAATTATGATAGAATGTAGAAAGATAAAATACGTAATATTCAGAGGAGGGGCGAGTATGTCGAAGAAAACACGTCGTAATGAAATGTTGATGCGCTTAAAAAGTATGACGCACGAGACACATCGGGCGCGATCAGAGTCGATCGTTCAACGTTTTATTGCATCATCTCTTTTTCAACAAACGAATACAATCGGGGTAACGATTTCTCGTTTTCCAGAAGTGCAAACGAAGCGTTTAATAGAAGAAGCGTGGCGACAAGGGAAGACGGTCGTCGTTCCTCGATGTAATATTTCAACAAAAACGATGACATTTCGAACGTTATCTTCAGTCGATCAACTTGAAACGACACATTACACATTACGTGAGCCGAAAGTAAACGAAACCGAAAGCGTCGATTCCTCATCAATCGATTTACTCATTGTACCAGGTGTCGTTTATTCTAACGAAGGATACCGCATCGGATTTGGTGGCGGTTATTATGATCGTTATTTAATGAATTATAAGGGAAAGACCGTTTCACTTGCATTTACAGAACAGACAGGGCATGTCGTTCCAGTAGAATCACACGATATCGCAGTAGACTATATCGTAAGTGATACGCAGTGGATCGATTGCAAGGAGTGACAAAAATGGAAAAACAAATGAAAATGACCGAAGTGTATGAAGTTGTAGAACTGATTAAGCAATTTGGGATTTATGTTTATACGGGACACCCGTATTCTGATTATATTTTAATTCAAATGGAAGTAGAAGATTTGTATAAAAGTGGTGTTTTGCCTCAAGAGACGTATATTGAAGCGATGGTCATTTTAAACCGAAATATCGCAAAATTACGTCCGAAATCAAAACAAAAGGTGAAAAAGTAATAAAATGAAACTTTTTCATTGTGTCAGACGTATATAACTAGTGAAACTAAATAAAAAGTAGTAAAATAATATGTTAGGAACTGTGAAATTGAAAGGAAGAGATGGAATGAAACAATGGAAATGGCCGAAACATTCCGTACTCATCATTGCAATCGTTGCAACATGGCTAACGACATACTTTAGCTATATGACGAGTTTTAATATGAAGATAGAAAATGGGATGCAAGAGTTTATTCTCTTCATTAACCCATTGAGCTTCTTGTTAATTGTTTACGGAATGTCGCTTTTCATGAAAAAAGAGAAAACGCGCAATATTTATATTTTGAGTGTCAGTCTCATTACGTCTATCATTATATTTGGAAATGCTGTTTTTTATCGCTTCTTTAATGATTTTATTACGTTGCCGCTTTTATTCCAGACGAGCAACTTTAAAGATTTAACGTCATCAACATTAGCGAGCGTTCAATGGACAGATATCTTTTTCTTTACAGATGTCGTTTTAATTTACGTCGCGATGCGCTATATTCCAAAAGTGACAGAACAAGAGACAACACGTCGTCGTCATACATTAGGCCGTAAACTGTATTTTGTTTTAAGTGCGATGCTTTTAATGGTGAACTTAGGATTAGCTGAGACAGAACGTCCACAGTTATTATCGCGTAGTTTTGATCGAGAATTACTAGTGAAAAATATCGGAGCATACAATTATCATTTATACGATATTTTTATTCAGTCGAAATCTCACGCACAACGTGTATTAGCAGACGGTAGTGAATTAGCCGAGATTGAAAACTATGTAAATTCAAAATATGCAAAACCAAACGATGAAATGTTCGGTATCGGAGAAGGAAAAAATGTAATTTTAGTGACATTAGAATCTCTTCAAACGTTCGTTTTGAACAACGAGATGCTCGGACATGAAATTACGCCATTTTTGAATGAGTTAACGCAAGATAAAGATACGATTTACTTCCCGAACTTTTATCATCAAACAGGGCTTGGAAAAACATCAGATTCCGAATTTATTATTGAAAATGGAATCTATCCTCGAGATGGAAGTGCGGTATTCTTTACCCATAGTGGGAATACGTACGATTCATTAGCGAATCAATTCCGTCAACAAGGATATTATACGAACGTCATGCATCCGAACAATCGAAGCTTCTGGAACCGTGACATTATGTATCAAGCATTAAACATTGAGCATTTTTACGATGTCGAAAGCTACGAAATTGGTGAAGGCGATGCTGTAAACTGGGGAATGAAAGATATTCCTTTCGTGAAACAGTCAGCTGCCATTATGGAAGAAATGCCGAAACCATTTTATACACGAATGATTACGTTAACGAATCATCATCCTTTCACATTGGATGAAGAGGATATGTTTATCCCGCAGTACAATTCGAATTCACGTACGTTAAATCGTTATTTCCAAACGGTACGATATATGGATGAAGCAATTCGTGTCTTTTTTGATGAATTAAAAGAACGAGGATTGTATGAAAACTCGATTATTATTATGTACGGTGACCATTACGGAATTTCTGAAAACCACAATAAAGCGATGGGAATGTATTTAGATAAAGAAATTACGCCGTATGATAATGCGACATTGCAACGAGTACCGTTATTTATTCATATACCAGGATCGAATAAAGGGTACGTTGAAGAACGTTTAGCAGGTCAATTAGATATTCGTCCGACTGTATTACATTTATTCGGACAAGAAACGAAAGGAAGTATCCAGTTCGGACAAGATGTGTTCTCAGAAGATCATGAAGAATTTGTGATTTTCCGTGACGGTCGTTTCGTAACGCCTGACAGTGTATATGCTGAAGAGAAGTGTTACGATGCCCATACAGGAGAACAGAAAGAGATGAACAGTTGTGCTCCGTATCTAGAACGTGCGACGAAAGAATTAGAGTATTCAGAGCTCATTATTAACGGAGACTTATTACGTTTCCACGGTCAAGAAGAAGGCGAGCAGCAGTTAAAAGATGCAAATGAACAACAGCTGAAACCGAGCTCATCGTCACAATAAAAACCGTAAAACAGTAGAAGAAGAAGACGCTAAAGCGACTTTCTCCCCTTCTACTGTTTTTTTATAAAAAGGAGTGCGAATAGTGAAAAAAAGAAGGCTCGCTTTCGTTTTCATCGTTTTTTCTATTGTATTGTACGGATGTATGCCGAATCAAGAACGACTCGAAGAAGAACCGATGAAAATTAAAGTGATAGAAGATCATCATTATGAACGTGTCGTCGGTCTCATTTCAGACCGTACAATCGCATACATTGCATCTGACAGTGTGAAAAGTGCATTGAAGACAGTAGATTTATTTACAGGAAAAGTAGAAACAATCGTCGAAAAAGAAGGAGAAATTCAAAATGTTTACTACCATTCAAAAGCAAAGCAATATTTTGTGCAATGGACGAGTGATATTGCTCCTTATGAAGCCGAATTGTACGATGCAGAAGGGCGTTTTATTTACTGGTTTCCAGTAAAAGGCGTTGAATTGTACGTAAATTGGAATGAAGATGATGCATCTCAGTTGTTATTAACAACGTTTAATGAAGATTGGTCCTATGAAACGTATCATTACGACATTGCGTTAGAACATGGTCGTTGGATTGCTTCACCTTCACCTTTTCCAATTTGGTGGAACGATTCGATCGTCTATTACGATGAAAGTCAAAAACGAGTCGTTTTACAAAATGGGAAGACATTGAATGTAGCGGGTACATACGTAGGACTTTATAGTGTTGAACAAACGTTAGTTGGCATTTTTCAACAAGATAAGCAGTATCAATTCGTCGTATGGGACGAGATAGGACGTGAAAATGTTACGTGGACATCACAAGTCTTTGGAGATGAATGGACTTCGATCATTCCGGTCGTGCAATAAAT
>JASLJC010000025.1 GCA_030152585.1 Savagea sp.
CTCTTTCAGTGTTTTTTCGCTTGAACATATACGTCACCTATCAACCGTATCCCATTTTATTTTTTATCTTTTTTCTTTTGATTTTCTAATACTTTTCGCGTTAAAAATGCGCCGAAAACGATAACTGCTCCTGTATTCAACGTCCACTTAAAACCGTCACTCGTAAATCCCCACGTATCTGAAAATAAAAAGGCTAATATAAAATTAAATAAAACAATTAAAAGCCCCATCCATTCAACAACTTGTAATATACGCGTCGTTTCCATTTGACCAACCTCCCTTATCGTACTTCTTCCCTTCCTTAAACACTATATATATGGTCGCGAATCAACCTTTCATACTATATATAGAAAAAGAAAGACTTTCATTTTGATATTTGAGAACACATCTGATAAAGTAGATAACTGAATCACATTACATTTAAATAACATCTGTTATTTTATATATTTTTTGGAGGGATTTCAATATGAAGTTACAACGTTCACCTATTATTTGTCCACCTATGCCAAACCGTTCAACAAAAGTGTTTGGCGGAGAAGCTTCTGGTATTTTAAATTGGAATGATATTAAGTATCCGCACTTTTATGAATTACGTGAAGAAATTCGAGCAAACTTTTGGATTGCCGCAGAAGTCGATATGGGAGGAGATGCTGATCAATTCCCACTTTTCCAAGACGAGCAAACTTTTTTAAAACGACTCGGACTACTCGCGCAACAAAATGCAAGTCAAAATGATTTATCGAATGAAATTGCAGATTATGCGACTGATCCTTCCGTAACGTCTGTTTTTTCAACGTTTTATGACCAAGTCATGGAACATAACCACGGGATTACATACGTTCTTTCACATATTGAACGAGACGAGCAAAAACAACGAAATATTTTAGCAAGTGACGATCCTATCGTACATGAACGATTACATGAAATCGAAGCTATGTACGAAAAGTTACGTGAACAACCGACTGAAGAAAATATTTTAAAAAGCTTAATTCATTTAGCTATGATGAAAGGTCTCCAAATGTATAGTACTTTTGCATACTTCTATCAACAAACAGAAAAGGGACAGATGAAAGCAACGAGCCAAATGATTGGACGTATACATCGTGATCGTCTTGCACAGTTAAAGTTTGTCGGTGCTTTATTTAAAGTTGCTCTTCAAGAAAGCGAGTATGAGCAAGATGCAATTATGGAATTTGCCCAAGCTTTACTAGAACGTGAAGTACAACGTGAAAAACAATTAAGTGCTGACCAAAATATGTACCCGTATATTGAATACCGAGCAGATCGCGTATTCAAAACACTCGGTCTTGGCACGATGTATTTCACACAATCGAATCCACTTCCATGGATTGAACAATATATCGAAATTGATAGCACAGAAGAGAAAGATCAAACGAGTAGTAGTTTTGACTTCTATGGTTTTGACGATTTATAAAATCGGGTTTCATACTATATTAACGCATGGAACGTAACGTTTCATGCGTTTTTTAGTTTTAAAAAATGTTACATATATCTATGCCAGACGTGAGCTACTTACTCGCTCCCTGCCTATTTTTTCTAAAATAACTTCAAATTCGGTGGAAAATCTATCCGGAAAGACATACATCTAAACGTGAAACTTACGTTCTTATATACTGTAATTTTTAAAAAAAGCGTTCTGTTTTAAGGATGTGCTCTGCTACAATCCTTTTTCAATAAATTTGTATTCTTTTAAAAAAAGCGTTATTCTTTTGACAGGTCTTTTTTGACCTTTTTATATTCCATCGAATATCGAGGTTCGAAACCATCCCTCGTAAAAAAACTAAGGAGAGAATACGATGAATAATGAACGCGCAGTCGTCGTTTTTAGTGGCGGCCAAGACAGTACAACTTGCCTTTTTTGGGCAAAGCAACAATTTAAAGAAGTTTACGCTTTAACTTTTCAATACGGACAACGCCATGCAAAAGAAGTCGAGCACGCTAAAAAAATTGCAAAAGAAGTCGATGTTCCTTTATACGTATTAGATGTCGATATTTTTAAACATTTAGCACCGAACGCTTTAACCGATGCGAGTATTCCAATTGAACAACGTGAAGGTGACGTACCTTCTACATTCGTACCAGGAAGAAATCATCTCTTTTTCTCGTTCGCGGCTGTTTACGCCTATCAAATTGGCGCAAAACATATCGTAACAGGTGTAAGTGAGACTGACTTTAGCGGTTATCCCGATTGTCGGAACGGTTTTGTCCAATCGTTAAATGTCACGATTAATTTAGCAATGGACACCGATTTTGTGTATCATACACCACTTATGTGGAAAGATAAAGCAGACGTCTGGGCACTAGCCGATGAACTCGGTGTTTTAGATTATATTCGAACAGAGACACTCACATGTTATGAAGGTATTCCTGCAGAAGGTTGCGGAAAATGTCCTGCTTGTCAATTGCGAGCAAACGGACTCCGACAATATCGTGAGCGAAAGGAGCAAGTATAATGTTACAACAATTTTATCCTACTCCTTCTCACAACTTTCGATATGAGCTGAATAAAGATATGCATTTTGCAGCTGCTCATTTCATTCCAGATCCTTCAGCAGGTGTTTGCCAACGGATGCATGGACATACGTATTTTGTTAACGTTACGATTGCTGGGGATACATTAAACGATGTCGGATTTTTAATCGATTTCAAACAATTAAAACAACTCGTACACGGTACTTATGACCATTCTGTCATGAACGATCACCGCGAGTTCCAAGACGAACAATATCCAACGACTGAACGTGTCGCTTTTCAAATTTGGCATAATATTCAAACGGTATTAAATACACTTGCACATAAACCACGTTGCATTCAAGTACTCGTACGTGAAACACCGACGAGTTACGTTCGTTACGTTCCGAAAGCGAGTGATTTTAAATGAAAGTACCTGTACTCGAAATATTTGGACCAACGATTCAAGGAGAAGGTATGGTCATCGGCAAAAAAACACTTTTCGTTCGAACAGCAGGTTGCGATTACCGCTGTGCCTGGTGCGATTCTCGCTTCACGTGGGATGGGACAGGTAAACCTGAACTCCTATTTCCTGAAGAAATTGTAAAACAAATTGAACTTCTAAATAAAGGAAGTGCACGACACGTTACTTTATCTGGAGGCAATCCGGCTCTTCATAAAGGTCTAGGCGAAGTCGTCCAGTTATTGCATGAACGCGGATATGAAATCGCAATTGAAACGCAAGGAACGATATGGAATGACTGGATTGCAAAGGTAGATGACATTACAGTTTCACCTAAGCCTCCTTCTTCGACGATGACGACCGATATTGAACAACTTGCTCGTTTTATGAAACGGCTTCCTTCCGCTCAAACGACATTAAAAGTCGTCGTGTTCGACGAAGCAGACTTTCAATTTGCAGAACGTATCCATCAACAATTTCCACATCTCGATTTTTACATCCAACCTGGAAATGGAGACTTACAAGAACAAGATGAACGTAAAATGACTAACTATTTAATCTCTTCTTACGAACGACTCATCGAACGAACGATTCGTTCTACCATTTTACGAGACGTTCGAGTCCTTCCCCAACTCCACGCACTCGTTTGGGGAAATCGACGCGGCGTATAATCTTTTCTATAAATAAAACGAGTAATGCTCATGTGCTTTCTTTTGAAAGTCATTTTGTCGCATTACTCGTTTTTTAACTTTTAGTATGAAGAATCATTTTATTTACACGTCGTACCACCGAGCTCGTTCATAAATTTCTTCACATTCGGAGCCCAGTGACGGTTAAGACCTGTCGGATCGTTCGCCGCTCCTATCGGGGCATATACGTTACCAAGTGCCTCTACCGTCGTTAGATTCCCTTTATGCGTTAAGCGATGTAATGTTTTCGCTGTTGAACGTAAACCTTCTTCTAAA
>JASLJC010000117.1 GCA_030152585.1 Savagea sp.
GTCTTCATATACGGATAACGGCCGCTTCCGCTTTTTCCATACATTTCGCTCGAAAAAAGACGCTCAAAGACCATATTCAAATAAACACTTTACTTCGTTTCACCGTACCGAAGCTCTCTGAAAAAGTGTATATTTTACTCATCTTTTCATCGCGCATATATTTTAATTTTACTATATTCCACTTTCGTTCGCAAATGGTTTTACTCGTAAAACGTAAACGACTACATCTAACGTCACCGTTTTACCGACTTCTTCTAAAAATTCCATCACAGTAAGCGCATCTGCATGCCAAGATAAAGGTGTCATTTGAACGAGATTTGCCCAGTCTGTCTCGGTAAAAGGTATTTCTTCTTTAATCTCTACTTTTTCTACAATATGATATTTTGATGCAATATGGTCATGTGTTTCTTTTGCATCATATGCCGCTTCGCCTGTGAAAGCTTGTCGCACTTCGGTTAAATAATGAGCATTCGGTACTACTTTGATTACAATACCATCTTCTTTTAAAATACGACGAAACGAACGTTCATTGGCAGGAGATAAAATGTTTACGACCGCATCGAACGTGTCATCTTCATACGGCAAGTGAGCTAAATCCGCCACAAACCATTCAATATTACGGTACGTTTTCGCGGCGAGTTGTACACCATCTTTTGATAAATCGACTCCCGCAATATAACGTTCGTCACTTCGTAAAGCAGCTGTATGTGTTCCTTCTCCACAACCTGCATCAACAATCGTTCGAGCATTATATTTAGTTAGTTGTTCATCGATTGTCTGTTGCACAGTATCATACAATGCCATATTCGTTAAGACTGCTTGACGGGCTTCAAATAAAGTCGCATCGTACATCGATTTTTTCGTCTCACCTGCAAAGTAAACATATCCTTGTTTCGCCACATCAAATGTATGACCTGTTGCACATCGCAACGTTTCTTCTTCCACAGTAAGTTGTTGTTCACATAAAGGACATCGATACGAAACGATACGACTGTTTAGTCGATCAAGTGCCTCTACTTTTTTACTTTTCATTTCAAAAAATCCTTTCCATACAAAAAGCCCGATTCCCTCGAACCGAGCTTTGTTTTACTTAAAGTACGTTTTTAAAAAACCACCAATTTTACCTGTATCATCTTGAATAAAAATGAATTCATCTGTTTCATTTTTTACATCGTATGTTTTACCGACTGTTAAACAATCCGTTACTTTAAACTTTTCTGCATCTGTATGAATACAAGTAACTTGGCGAATTGCTTCTCGTGTTTCCCATTTCGTGAAATGCATTACGTTCACCCTTTCTTCTTTCTTATCATATCATTTCACCTTCTAAAAATCGACTGCTTTTCTCACGCATTATGACAATCATACGTATAAGTGATGTAATGTAAGCCGTCTTCTATGAATTGATCAGTCTGTTGAAAATGTAGTCGACGGACAAGCCGAATAGATGCTTCATTTCGTATATCGATATGTGCTCGCACTTTTTTCATTTGTTGTTGTGTTGCAACGTGACAAAGTGCTTTTACAATTTCGATACCGTATCCTTTTTTCCAATAAGAACGGGCAAAATCGTAACCAATCTCAACACTACAATCTTGCGCATTCCACGTATTGAAACCCGCCGACCCGATGACGATTCCTTCGTGACGAATCGTGTAACGACGAGCATAAGGTAGCGATTGAATTTCACATATGATTGCTTTTACTTCTTGATAAGAAGAAAAAGGCTCTATATTCATATAACGATTAACTCTTTTATCTTTCCAAATATCATATAAAAAATGCGCATCACTCGGTTCGATTGGTGTCAATTGACAACGTTTCGTTTTGATACAATCGAGCATTTTGAAATTCCCTTCTTTGTATTGTCTCTTCGTTTAGTTTAGTGTCTACTCTTTTCATAGAGTAGCATGACGAATAGATATCCTAAAATGAAGACATCCGATTCTCTTTTGATTTTTATAACGCCCAGTTCAAACTGTGAGCTGTTCTAGTGCCCTACAGGAGTTTGAAACGGGTTATTTTTATGCACACCATTCTGTATGGATTGATAGACGCCAGCTCAAATTGCGAGCTCTTTCAACGCCCCCAACAAAGTTCTCGAAACAAGCTTGCTTGGGGATTAGGTAGCGAGCTTCACGTCTTACATGCATTACGTGCGGAATTGTGTAGAAACCCCAACATATATTATAGAACCAAAAAAACGAGTTAGCAAAAGCTAACTCGTTTTGTAAAACGATTACCCTTGTAATAATAAGTCTTCTGGGTTTTCGATTAATTCTTTTACTGTTTTTAAGAAACCAACTGAATCGCTTCCGTCGATAATACGGTGGTCATATGAAAGTGCTACGTACATCATCGGACGAATTTCAATATTGTTTCCTACAGCTACTGGACGTTTTTTAATTGTGTGCATTCCGAGAATCGCCACTTGATCACCATTAATAATTGGTGTTGAGAAGAGTGATCCGAATACTCCACCGTTCGTAATTGTAAATGATCCGCCGACCATGTCGCTTAATTTTAATTTGTTATCACGTGCTTTAAGAGCTAAATCACGGATATCGCCTTCAATTTCTGCGAAGTTTTTACGATCTGCATCTTTTACATTCGGTACAACGAGTCCTGTTGGTGTTGATACCGCGATACCTACGTCATAGTAGTTTTTGAGTAAAATATCGTCGCCGTCAATTTCTGCGTTGACGTATGGATATTTTTTAAGTGCTGCTACAACTGCTTTCGTAAAGAATGACATAAATCCGAGACGAACACCAAATTGCTCTTCGAATTCGTCACGTTTACGTGAACGTAAGTCCATCATGTTTGTCATATCGATCTCGTTAAACGTTGTAAGCATTGCTTTTTCGTTTGTTACTTCGAGTAAACGTTTTGCAATCGTTTTACGCATACGTGACATCGGTTCACGTGTAATGCGCTCTGATTCGCCACCGAGTAAGTTTTGGAGTGCTGCTGCTGCGTCTCCGCTCGGTGCTGCTCCTTGTCCACCTGCTGGACGCTGTGCATGTGCTTCTACATCTTGAACACGTACACGTCCCATTGGATCAACTGGTGAAATGTCTGCAAGGTTAATTCCTTTTTCGCGTGCTAATTTACGCGCTGCTGGACTTGCGATAACATCCCCGTCTTCTTCTGAAGTTGCTGCTGCCGCTGGTGCTTCTTCTTTTGGTTGTTCTGCAGGCGCTTCTTCTTTCGCCGCTGGTGCTGGTGCATCTCCTGCTGAAGCTGACTCGTCAACGCGTGCGATAACTTGTCCTACTTCTACAACGTCGCCTTCTTCAAATAAAAGTTCTTGAACGACACCTGCTTCTTCAGAGATGATTTCAACGTTTACTTTATCTGTTTCAAGGTCAACGATCACTTCACCTTTTTCGATATATTCACCCGGCTGTTTCATCCATTCTGCAATTTCACCTTCAGTAATCGTTTCTGCTAATTCAGGTACAATAATGTCTGCCACAATAAATTCCTCCTCAAGAATTTGAACGCACGAAGCGTTTAACAGTTTTTGATTTAAGCGATTTTACAAAAATAATTAATCGTCGAGCGCTTCTTTAATAATTCGCTCTTGTTCGCGGTTATGTGATGCTCCGTCCCCTTCAGATGGACTTGAACGTTTAATACGTCCTTCGTATTTGATTTTGAGGTCACCATCTGCAATTTCGAGTAAGTAAGGAAGTGCGTAAGACCATGATCCCATGTTCTGTGGCTCTTCTTGAACCCAAACGAGTTTTTCTGCTTTAGGGAAACGTTTTACAATCTCTTCGATGCGCTCTTGTGGGAATGGGTAAAGTTGTTCTACACGTACAATGTGTAAATGTTCGAACTTGTCTGCCCCTTCTTTTTCGATTGCTTCGGCAAGATCAAGCGCCATTTTTCCGCTTGCGAATAAAATTTTCTTAACTTTTTTCGGATTTTGTCCCGTACGTGGTTCTTCAAGAACTGTTTGGAATGATCCTTTTGTTAAGTCTTCTACATCTACTGCTGCAAGTGGATGACGTAAAAGTGATTTCGGAGACATAATTACGAGCGGACGTTCCGCTTCTGTTCCGAGAATTGCTGCTTGGCGACGTAACACGTGGAAATAGTTCGCTGCATTTGAAATGTTCGCTACTGTCCAGTTGTTTTCCGCACTTAATTGTAAGAAACGTTCTAAACGAGCACTTGAGTGTTCTGGTCCTTGTCCTTCATATGCGTGTGGTAACGTCATAATAAGACCTGACTGTTGTCCCCATTTTGAAAGACTCGCTGAGATGAATTGGTCAAACATCGGCTGTGCCATGTTCGCAAAGTCACCATACTGCGCTTCCCAAAGTGTTAATGCTTTTTTGTTTTCTAACGTATAACCGAACTCGTATCCGACAACACCAAATTCTGTCAATGGGCTGTTATATACATCGAATGATGCATTTGCGCCACTAATATGGTGGAGTGGTACTAATTCTTCTCCCGTTTTTTCATCGTGTAATACGAGGTGACGGTGAGCAAATGTACCGCGTTGGATATCTTGACCTGTCATACGTACTGGATGTCCATCTTGAAGAAGTGAACCGACTGCAAGTTGTTCTGCATGTGCCCAGTCTACTTTTCCTTTTTCAGGATTATCAAATGGTAACGCACGACGTTTTAAAATACGATCAAGCTTACGGAAAATCGTGAAATCTTCAGGGTACGTAAGAAGTTCTTCGTTCATTTTGCGTAAACGTTCTTCTTCTACTCCTGTCTCAATGCCTGGCTCAATTCCTTTGAGTACCCATTCAGGTGTTTCATTTGAAGTTGGCTCTGCATCTTTTGATTGTTCTTTTACGCGATCATATGCTGCTTGCATCGTTGCGTACACATCTTCGTCTAATTGGTCAACTTCTTCTTTCGTCATTAAACCATCTTGAACGAGACGCTCTCCATAAATCTCGCGCGCCGTTGGGTGTTCGTGAACGATATGATACATCATTGGGTTCGTTACGAATGGATCATCCATTTCGTTATGACCATAACGACGGTAACCAATTAAGTCAATTAAAATATCTTTTCCAAACTTCTCACGATATTCAAACGCGAGCTCCGCTGCTTTAACAACTGCTTCTGGATCATCAGCGTTTACGTGCATAACAGGTACTTCGAAACCTTTCGCTGGATCTGATGCATATTCTGTTGAACGTGAGTCATACGATTCTGTTGTGAAACCGATCGTGTTATTCGCAATAACATGAACAGATCCGCCGGTACGGAAACCTTCAATACGGCTGAAGTTGAATGCTTCTGCAACGATTCCTTGTCCTGGGAATGCTGCATCTCCGTGTACCATTACAGAATACGCTTTGTTTTCATCGCGTGTTGGACGTCCTGGTTGTGACGTATCTTCTTGTGCAGCACGTGTTTGACCTGCAATAATTGGGTTTGCAATTTCTAAGTGTGAAGGGTTATACGCTAAGAAGCGGTCCATTTTCTCACCTTTGTAAAGTGCTCCCATATGATACTTCACGTCACCAAACCATCCGCTCGTTACTTCGAGTGTTCCGTCTTCAGGTAAAAACGGCTCCGGTGGAACACCAGCGAATTCTGCAAACATCATCTCGTACGGTTTGTGTAAGTTATGTGTTAATACGTTCAAACGACCACGGTGTGCCATTGCGATTAACATTTTCTTTACATCTGCTTCTTCTGAACGTTTTGCTAACTCTTCAATTAATAGAACGAGTGAGTCAAGACCTTCAATAGAGAATCGTTTTGCACCGACGAATGTACGGTGAATAAATTTCTCAAATCCTTCTACATGTGTCAAACGCTCGAGTAAATATTTACGTTCTTCTGGTGAAAAGTTCGGTGTCATACTACCGTCTTCTACCTTTTGCTGTAACCAAGCACGCTCTGATTCATCTACTAAGTGTCCGAATTCATAAGCGATTGTACCTGTATAAACGCTACGTAAATAATTGACTAATTCTAATGCGTTTTCAATATTCGCAGGAACTTCTTTAACGAAAAATCCTGCTGGAATATTCATTAAATCTTCATCCGTTAAACCGTAGTAAGACGGTTCGATACGTGTTGTATCTGCTTTGCGATCGTTTAACGGATAAATGTTTGCCGCTAAGTGACCGAATGCACGGATTCCTTCAATTAATGAGTACGTTGCAAGTACTTTACTGTAATCAGCTGCTACAGCTCCACCTGCTACGTCTTCTACACTTACTCCGTTAGCTGTAGGCGCTCCGAATGCTTCAAAAAACGCTGCTACATCTTCGCTAACTGCTTCTGGATCTTCTTTAAACTGTTCATACATTCCAATTACATACCCAAGGTTCGGCCCCGTAAAGAGTACGTCATACGGAGAACGATGGGCACCAACATTGTTCGACATGTATTATGACCTCCACATTTGCCATTTAGCATAGTTGTGTTTTTATTTTGTACACATCTAATATAACATTTTAATACCGAGACTGAAAGGGGTTAGCTCTAAGTTATTGTAAGGAAAGACACTTTTTTACCTAATTTCAAGTGTTTTAAACGATTTCCTTAAAATATTCATAAACTTTTTACAAAAAAGTGAACGTCTCATTGCTCGTACTGTAAAATTAAATCGAGCATTTTTTCAGGCGTTTTGACATCTTTGTATTTCTCAAGTTCTTCTTTCATCTTAGATTTTTCCTGTTCAAACTGCTTAAACGTCTCTACAATATCGATCGTTTCTAACGTTTCTTCTTCGATGACTTTTGCAATTTTCATCTGCTCAAAACGTTGCGCATTCAAAATTTGATCGCCTCGACTTTTAGCCGCTGATAACGGGACTAATAGCATTGGCTTTTGGAGCGCTAACAATTCAAAAATTGTATTCGACCCTGCTCGACTTACTGCTACGTCTGTCGCTGCAAGTAAATCGGGAAGTGCTGTCGTAACATACTCAAACTGCGTATATCCAGGCACTCCTTCAAGCGTCTCGTCGATGTGACCTTTTCCACATAAATGAATAATATCATATATTTCTAAAATTTGTCGTAAATTTGAACGAATCGCCTTATTTAAGACGATAGACCCTTGACTCCCACCCATGACAAGTAGTACTTCTTTCTCTCCATCGAGCCCTGCATAGTATAATCCTTTTTCTCGTTCGCCATTAAAAAGTTCCGGACGAATAATTGCACCGACAGCAGTTCCTTTGCCTTCCGGTACATGTGCTAATGTCGACTCAAATACTGTGAAAATGTGACGAGCAAATGGTAATGATAATCGATTCGCAAGACCCGGCGTCATATCTGATTCGTGTACGACGAGCGGTATTTTCGCCATCTTCGCCGCAAGTGCGACAGGCACAGAGACAAATCCGCCTTTTGAAAAGACGACAGACGGTTTTATTTTTTTCAGTAGACGATACGCTTGCAAAACGCCTGTTAAAACCCGAAATGGATCGGTAAAGTTTTTCATTGAGAAGTAGCGGCGTAATTTCCCGCTTGAAATTGCATGATATGTGACTCCTTCGTATTCGCCATCGATTAGTTCTTTTTCGATGCCGTCGTAAGAGCCGATATAATGAATGTCGTAACCGCGTTCCTTTAAAATCGGAATGAGCGCTTCATTGACCGATACATGACCGGCCGTACCGCCTCCGGTTAAGACAATTGTTGGCTGAGCCATAAATAGACACCTCTTCGTTATGAATTCATAATCTCAAACGCCATTATATCAGATAAAAACGTGTATAATAGAAGAAGTTTTTGAAAAAGGAGAGGTTCGAATGGAAGAGACGATTTCTTTGAAAGAAAAAAGTCATCAATTGCGTCGGATTATCGGACCAATTTTAATTACACAGCTCGCTCTTTATTTAATGACGTTTTTTGACGTCCTAATGACCGGACGTTACGCTACGATCGATTTAGCAGCCGTTGCAATTGGAAGTGCGATTTGGACACCGATTTTTACAGGTTTTGCTGGTATTTTAACCGCTTTGACTCCTATTATTGCACATGAAGTCGGAGGAAGACGAAAAAACAAGGTACGCCCTCATGTACAACAAGGAATATATGTATCGATTATCATTAGTTTGATTGTAGCGCTATTTATGTTCCTTTTCATTCCACCACTTGTTTATACGATGAACTTAGAAGAAGCAGTACGTCCTATTGCATTACAATATTTAGTCGGTATGGGAATAGGGTTAATTCCCCTTTTTGCTTATTCCGTTTTCCGCGCATTTTTCGATGCACTCGGAGCTACTCGTGTTTCTATGTTTATCGTTTTACTCTCTGCACCGATTAACATCGTTTTAAACTATGCACTGATTTACGGTAAATTCGGTTTACCTGAACTCGGAGGTGCCGGTGCCGGATATGCTTCTGGTATGACGTATTGGATTGTCTTTTTCGTCGCGCTTTTTATCGCAAAAAATCGAAAACCTTTCCAATCGTATCAATTGTTTCAAATGTGGACACGTCCTCAATTAAAAGAAGCGGTACATATTTTGAAGATTGGTGTACCGATCGGCTTTTCTATTTTTGTAGAAACGAGTATTTTTGCCGCTATTACTTTACTTATGAGTCACTCTTATTCCACACTCGTCGTTTCAAGTCATCAAGTAGCGATGAACTTTACTTCGTTGCTTTATATGATTCCACTAAGTATTTCGATGGGTGCGACTATTGTCGTTGGACAATCCGTCGGAGCTGGCCGACTTCAAGATGCTAAACAATACAGCTTTTTAACAGTCGGCTATGCGTTACTTTTTAGTATTATTTCTGTTGCAGTTATTATTTTATTCCGCGAGCCGATTGCTGCACTTTATTCAGATGACCCCGAAATTATTACGCTCGCTGCATCTTTCTTAATTTTCGGTGCCTTCTTCCAATGGTCTGATGCTTTTTTAGCGCCTATTCAAGGAGCTTTGCGTGGATATAAAGATGTCAATGTCACATTTATAACTGCTGTCATCACATTTTGGGTAATTGGACTGCCACTTGGATATAGCTTAGCTACTTTTACAACACTCGGCCCTTACGGATATTGGATCGGACTAATCGTCGGACTAAACTTAGGTGGCTTAACTTTACTCATTCGTCTTCTTTATATTCAACGATTACGCAAAAAGGAGCAAATCAATGCAAATGTATAGTGTAAAAGTTTTAATGCAATCAGATATTGAAGATGCGACAGACGAAAAAATATGGGAAGAACGTTTATTTTTTATTTATGCACGAGATGAACAAGACGTAAAAAGAAAAACGCGAAATCTATTGCCGGTTGATTTATATCAAAATGCCAATGGTGAACTCGTTCGACATTCATTAGCACGAATCGTCGATTTATTTGAATTAGTCGACTATATTCCCCCTTCACTACACGGTAAAGAAATCTATAGTCGTTACTTTATTACTCCGCCTCATTGGTCAACTGAACAGACAATACGACATTATGCACTGGATTGTTAATATTTTTTACAAATTTATATAGTATACGACTGCGATCAAAATTCGTAAAATTAAAAACCTAGTACTTACTCATTGTAAAATGAATCAGTACTAGGTTTTCTATTTTAAATATGATTGACACAAATAGATGGACAAACAAGGCGATGTTTACGATTTACTTATAAAAGGCTCATTTGTTATGTTTTTCTTTATCTATTCTTTATTGCTTATTATTTTCATAAATCGTCTCTGGCATTTCGGTCGACTGAATTCCTTCGCCAATTAAAACGACTTGCGGTTTCATTTTAATTTCTTCTGGCATCCATTGCATCATGCCATAGGCATACTGAAAACTCATCGGTTTCTTACTACTCGATAAAGGAACATATCCTTTCATTCGATAAACCGTTTCAGGAAGCGTCGCGACCCATTGTTCAAATCGTTCTCGGTTCACCGATTGATTAAATGTCAGGAGTTTCGACTGTAATGGTAATCCATGACCGTCAAACTCGACTGTATCAAATGACTCGACTGCTTTTGTCAATTCTTTTTCGATATCTTGAAATTTTACGCGAGATTGCGACGTTTGAATAAAAGGAATACGAGGTGCAAAGCTTTGAATGTCCATCGTCGTCTCCGCTAATTGTCCTGGTGTTAACAAATCCATTTTATTTCCGATTAAAAAATGTGCATGACGCACTTGTTCAATAAATAATGCTCGCATTTGTGGAGTTAATGCTGATAAATTTCCCCATCGTTTCAAATCTACAACCGTTATAATTCCTTTTACTTGTAATCGATCGGCAAAAAGCGGTGAATATACAGCATCAAGTGCTTCTACCGGATGTGCAGCACCTGTCGTTTCAATAAAAATAACGTCCACGTCTTCATTTTCAACGAGTAATCCTTGTAATTGAGCTTCTGTATTTTCAGATCCTGTACAACAAATACAGCCGTTTAAAATTTCTTTGACCGGTAATGTACCATCTGCTGTTTGTAACGTTTCCGTATCGACAGCTAGTTGACCGAATTCATTCATTAAAACCGCTGGATGTTTTCCTTGTTGTTTTGCATCATGTAATAAATGAAGAAGTAGCGATGTTTTTCCACTTCCTAAAAAACCACTAATTAAATAAACGTCTACCATTTACGTTCTCTCCTTTTGTAAAGAAAAACCGTCGACCGTTCATGTTGAAACGATAGACAGTTTTTCTCGGAATTTTTATTTTAGTTGTTCTAGTACGAGCTCTTTTGCTTTTTTCAATTGTGGATCATCTTCTTTTAATTGTTCACGCAACGTATCCATAATAGCAAATGTCGTTTCTTTTTGAACAATTCCATCGACGGGTAAATTTTCTTTTTCTTGAAATTGACGTACTGCTTGAACAGTCGCTGGACCGTATGCACCATCAATTGTCGGCAACGTATATCCGATATGATGTAACATTTGTTGAAGCACTTTTACTTGTGGAGAAACGTCTCCTTCTTTCATCGGTTCGTTTGGATTTAAAAATGGTAACGATGCGTATGTCGGATAATCTACTTTAACGTCGGGCTCGATTCCTTTTTCATGAATGTGCGCGCCGTTTGGCGTTAACCAATTTGCTGTCGTCATTTTTAAAATTGAGCCGTCTTTCATTTCTTTCGGTGTTTGAACTGTTCCTTTTCCGAATGTTTTTAAACCGACAATCGGAATATCGGTTGAATCTTTTAGCGCTCCTGCTAAAATTTCAGAAGCCGACGCACTGCCGTCATCGACGAGTAACGTTAAAGGTACTGTCACTTTATCTCCTTCGGAAGCGACAAACAGTTGTTTCAAACCGTCTTTTCCTTCGTATTGATAAACACCTTTTCCAGCTGGAACAAATAAATCTGCAATTTGTTCTACTTGATCGAGACGACCACCTGGATTTTGACGGACATCTAATACAATTCCTTGAATTCCTTCTTTTTCAAATGAAGTAATCGCTTTTCTTAACTCTTCATACGTATGTTCAGAAAAACTCGTCAATTGGATATGACCGATATGATCGCCTAGTACATTTGTGTAAACCGTTTCAATCGGAATGAGGTCACGCTTTACGACTATTTCAAATGGTTCTTCTTCGCTACGTTGAACTTTTAATGTAACGTCTGTTCCTTTTTCACCACGAATCAATAAAACAGCTTCAGATGATGACAACCCTTGAATCGATTTCCCATCAACTGCTAAAATTAAATCGTTTGGCAATAACCCTGCTTTTTCGGCAGGTGAATTTTTAATCGGACTGACGATACGAACATAATTGTCTGATTCACGTATCTCTGCTCCGATTCCTTCGAAACTACTTGAAATACTTTCATTTAGTTGTTTAGCTTCTTCTTTTGTTAAGTAGTCTGTGTAAGGATCTTTAAGTGCATCAACCATTCCGTCAACTGCTCCTTCAATAAGTTGAGGCGAATCGATTTCTTTTAAGTAATTTGCTTGTAATTCGTCGTATACATCATACAACTTTTTGAAATCTTGACGTTCGGCCGGTTGAGGACTTACAACATCGACTACTTTATCTTCACCTGTCGTTAATACGACAAATGTAATGACCGCTGTGGCAATGACAAGCCCAAATACGAGCATCGTAAAAGGGAAAAGTTTCATTTTTACATATTGACGTGGCGGTTTCTTTATTTCTTCTTTCTGCTCTTCCTGCTGATTCATAGTTTCCCTTCCTTCCTTCACACAAATATCCAAATGAAAAAGCCGTCAAATCGTGTTTGACGACTTTTTCGATCAAACGATTTATTTCATTTGAAGTGCTGTTTCAAGTGCAATTTCTACCATATCGTTAAACGTCGTTTGGCGTTCTTCTGGCGTTGTGACTTCTTGACGCTTAATATGATCGCTCACCGTTAAAATGGATAATGCGCGACGCCCATATTGAGAAGCGAGTAAATATAAAGCCGCTGTTTCCATCTCTACACCGAGTACACCATAACGTGCTAACGTCTCATGTGGTGCGTGTTCATTATAAAAGAAGTCTTCGGTATAAACATTTCCGACTTTTACAGGTAATTGTTTTTTCATCGCTTCTTCGTACGCTGTATGCAATAACGTGAAGTCTGCTGTCGGTGCAAAAGATACGTTAGGGAAAAAGTTGTTTACAATAGATGAATTTGTAGAAGCACTTTGACCGATAATGACATCTCGGACATGTACGTCATCACGTACGGCACCGCACGTTCCGACACGAATTAAATTTTGGACGTCGTATTCTTCCATTAATTCTGTAATGTAAATCGAAATACTCGGTACACCCATACCTGTACCTTGCACAGATATACGCTGACCCTTATATGTTCCGGTATATCCGAACATATTGCGTACATCATTATACTGAACGACATCTTCTAAGTACGTTTCTGCAATATGTTTTGCACGTAAAGGATCGCCTGGTAATAAAATTGTTTCTGCGATATCTCCTTGTTTTGCTTGAATATGTACACTCATTTTTAAACTCCTCTCTTTAAAATGTTCTACCTTCAAAGATACAACGGAATCATCCGTTTTGCAATCATCGTCATGACCATGAGCGGGCAAGTCGATCATCGTAGATTTCATACATCTCATCAAATACGTGTGCAACATATCGTACATCTGCTGATGATTCGATGTATCGCGACAACGTATCAAAATCTTTCTCATCACGCGGAAATTGACCGTCTGTTCGCATCGCTTCTACAAATTGTCCGTACGGTCCTTCTTGATCGCGATAACGCATTGCAAATTTATAAAATGTTGGGCGCATGTTCGTTCTCCTTATTCAAATAGTGACAAGTATGCTTCGTATCCTTCTTCTTTTAATCGATCTTTCGGAATAAAACGGAGGGCAGCTGAATTAATGCAATAACGCAAACCTCCTGCTTCTTGCGGTCCGTCTGAAAACACGTGCCCAAGATGAGCATCACCTGTCGTACTTCTCACTTCTACACGTCGCATGCCGTATCGGTCATCAAATTTTTCTGTCATTTCGAGCGCATCGATTGGCTGTGTAAAGCTCGGCCATCCGCAACCAGCATCGTATTTATGTTGTGAAGAAAATAATGGTTTCCCGGAAATGACATCGACATATATACCTTCTTCGAAATGAGCATCATACTCATTTTGGAAAGGCGGTTCTGTCCCATCTTCTTGCGTAACATGATATTGCATCGGAGTTAAACGTTGACGTAATTGTTCTGCTGTCTCTTCAGACCAATGCGAATCGATAAAATCAACACGTCCCGATGCTTTAGCGTAACGTTCATAGTGACGTTGGTTTTGTTTGTAATAATTTTGATGATGCGCTTCTGCTGGATAAAATGGTTTTGCTTCTAAAATATCGACAGCAATTTCTCGATCGAATTTCCCGCTTTTTTCCAACTGTTCTTTTTGGCTTTCTGCAATTTTCCGTTGCGTGTCGTCATGGTAAAAAATAGCGGGTGCGTATGACTCTCCTCGGTCATGGAACTGTCCATTCCCATCTGTCGGATCAATTTGCATCCAAAAAATCGAAGCTAACGTTTCATATGAAATGACATTCGGATCAAACATAATTTCTACCGCTTCTCGATGCCCTGTCGTGTTCGTACATACTTGCTCATACGAAGGGTTCGGAAGCTCTCCTCCTGTATAACCAGAAGTTACACGAACGACTCCTTCATATTGATGAAATGGTTTGACCATACACCAAAAACAACCGCCTGCAAATGTCGCACGTTCCATCGTATCTCTCCTATTCTTCTAATATTAGTTCAAAAGAAATTTCGTCTTCTTTTAAATTTACCTTTTGAAAGTGTATGTCAAATGTGCGTCCTTTATTAAAGGTTTCTTTAGCAAGATGTATTTCTTTTTCTTTCGGTCGAATATCAATACCTGCAGGGACTGCTGGTGATTTTTTAAACAATTGCAACGCTGTCTCTGGTGGTAAATTTAATCGACCAATTTGTAAGTCATCTAACGATAACAATACGCTACCGTCCTCTAACGCTTCTGCATCAAAATACAATTCCGATGGAATACGTACACCAAATGCTTCTATTTCTAATTGTGTTACAATTTTCCCACTTTGTAACGCTAACGTAATCGGCATATCGATTTTGCCTTCTTCATATTGATTTTGCAAAAAGGCATTTCCCATCGATACGAAGTCTTCCGCTGTCCCTTGAACTGCAAAAGATGAACGTTCTTCTTCGCTTTCTTTTTCGAGTACGATCGGGTCGCTCGGCTTTACTTGAATCGCAACGAATAAACCGATAATTGTTGCAAGTATAATACCGAGTAAAATAAAGAAACTCCATTTCCACTTATTCATTTGACGCCTCCTTTTGTTGTTCTATGATCATTTTTATAATGTTTACTTCTGCCATTTCATGTAAAAAA
>JASLJC010000079.1 GCA_030152585.1 Savagea sp.
TCATCACCCATTTTTAAAACGTCTTCTACTTTTTCTGTACGTTTTTCTTGGATTTCTGAAATATGAAGTAATCCGTCTTGCCCAGGGAAAATTTCAAGGAAAGCACCGAATTTTTCAATACGTTTTACTTTTCCGAGGTAATATTCGCCTACTTTTGCTTCACGTACGATGTTTGCAATAATTTCTTGTGCTTTCGTATTCATTTCTGCATCAACAGATGAAATGTAAATCGTACCATCTTGTTCTGTATCGATTTTAACACCTGTTTCATCAATAATTTTGTTGATGACTTTTCCACCTGGTCCAATCACATCTCGAATTTTATTCGGGTCAATTTGCATACGTTCAATTTTAGGTGCGTAAGCAGATAACACTTCACGTGGTGTGTCAATCGCTTCAGCCATTTTCCCTAAAATGAATAAACGACCTTGACGTGCTTGTTCAAGAGCTTCTGTTAAAATATCACTTGATAAGCCATCAATTTTAATATCCATTTGAAGTGCGGTAATTCCTTTTTCTGTTCCAGCCACTTTGAAGTCCATATCGCCTAAAAAGTCTTCCATTCCTTGGATATCTGTAAGAACGGAATAATGTTCGCCTTCTTTAATAAGTCCCATCGCAATACCTGCTACGGGTGCTTTTAAAGGAACTCCTGCGTCCATCATTGCCATTGAAGAGGCACAAATTGATGCTTGTGATGAAGAACCGTTTGATTCTAATACTTCCGCTACGCAACGAATCGCATATGGGAATGTTTCTTCATCCGGTAAAACAGCTAAAAGTGCTCGTTCGCCAAGTGCACCGTGACCGATTTCACGACGACCTGGACCTCGTACGGGACCAGTTTCACCGACAGAATAGTTCGGGAAGTTGTAATGGTGCATGAAACGTTTTTCTTCTTCTAAACCGAGCCCGTCAATCATTTGTGATTCACCGAGCGGACCGAGTGTACAAACGCTTAACGCTTGTGTTTGCCCACGAGTAAACAATCCTGAACCGTGTGTACGCGGAAGCATTTCGACTTCGGTAGCAATCGGACGGATTTCTTCTGGTTTACGACCATCAGGACGAATTTTTTCTTCCGTAATTAAACGACGTACTTCATCTTTGACGATATCGTCTAATGCCGTTTTCACATGTTTCATTAAGAGCTCGTCTTCTTCTGCACGCTCTTCAAATTGTGTAATGACGTCTTGTTTCACTTCATCTATCGCTTGTTCACGCGCTAATTTTTCTTCTGTTTGAATTGCTTCAATCATACGTGTTTCTGCTAATTGAAGTACTTCTTTTCGTACGTCTTCTTCTACTTGGAATAAATCAAATTCCACTTTTTCTTTGCCAACTTGTGCGGCAACCGTTTCTTGGAATTCAATTAATTTCACAATTTCTTGATGTCCAAATAAAATCGCATCGAGTACGATTTTCTCTTCAATTTCGTTCGCACCTGCTTCAACCATGTTAATCGCATCTTTCGTACCGGCTACGATAAGATCTAAGTCACTATTTTCTAACTGTTCAGGTGTAGGGTTGACGATAAATTGACCGTCTTCATCTCGTCCAATTTGTACACCCGCAATAGGGCCATCAAATGGAATGTCTGAAATTGATAATGCAATCGATGCACCAAGCATCGCTGCCATTTCAGGTGATGCTTCTTGATCAACAGATAATACTGTCGTCATAATTTGAACGTCATTTCGGAAACCTTCTGGGAATAACGGACGAATTGGACGATCGATTAAACGACTCGTTAATGTCGCGTGTTCAGATGGACGTCCTTCTCGCTTAATAAAACCTCCTGGAATTTTACCGACTGCATATTGACGCTCTTCATAATTTACCGTAAGAGGGAAAAAATCTAATCCTCGTGGCTCTTTTGATGCTACTGCTGTAGCTAAAATGACGGTTTCACCATAACGAATTAATGCTGAACCGTTCGCTTGTTTTGCAAGTTGTCCTGTCTCAATCACGAGTGGACGACCTGCCCAATCAAGCTCAAATACTTGTTTTGTCATGTTCGTTCTCCTCTCTAAACTGTCCATAGCCTCACTATGTATACTATCTATCTAGTGTATCAAAAAAGACGCAGTTATGCGAAATTTCTTTTCATCCATTAAAAAAAGCGGGCAAATGCCCGCTTTTTGAGTCCTAACATTAACGACGTAAGCCGAGTTTCGCGATTAAATCACGGTAACGTTGAACTTCGTTTTCACGTAAGTATTTTAAGAGACGACGGCGTGTACCGATCATCTTGTAAAGTCCACGACGTGAGTGGTGGTCTTTCTTATGTGTACGTAAGTGTTCGTTTAAGCTATTAATCTGTTCAGTAAGGATAGCGATCTGTACTTCTGCAGATCCTGTATCGTTTTCGTGTGTGCGATATTCTTCAATAAGAGCCGCTTTACGTTCTACTGTAATTGCCATCCTTTTCACCTCCTGTAATATCAAATATCCCCTACTTCCAAGCGAGCGATGGTGAATCGACAAGCCGAGAAAAGGTTCTGCATTAAATGCTTACTTATAATAACACGTCTATTTTTAGAGTGCAACTGTTTTAATTACTTTTAAATAACTGATGTGCTTTCTCTTTATCTTTTGAAATTTGAGCAACGAGTTCTTCTACACCATTAAATTTCATTTCATCTCGTAAACGATATTTCCAATCGACATACAATGTTTCGCCATAGATTGATTTATCAAATTGTAAAAGATGGACTTCAATTGAAACGTCACTCGTCGTTTGAAATGTCGGTACGACACCTACGTTACACACACCTTCATACGTTTCATTTCCAACTGTCGCATAAACAGCATAAACTCCTTGTTTCGGTTGGACAAATAATGGATCTACTTTTAAGTTAGCTGTCGGAAAACCGATTGTTCGTCCTCTTTTATCTCCGTCGATTACTGTACCGATCGTTCGATACGGTCGTCCTAGTAGAGCAGCGGCTTCTTCTACTCGTCCTTCTTGAATGTATTGACGCGTACGAGTAGACGACACTTTTTCACCATTTAACGTTACTTTTTCTACCGTTGTCGTTTCATAGTCACCGTGTGCTAATTGTTTCATCACATCCATCGTACCTTTTCCTTTTTGACCAAACGTAAAATCAAATCCCGCGGTCACGTGTCGAACATTCATTTGACGAATAAATACATCGACAAATTGTTCAGGAGATAACGATGCTAACGCCCAATCAAATGTGACGACAAATAATACTTCTACTCCTAGCTTTTCGAGTAAGCGAACTTTCTCTTCTCGCGGCGTAACGTATTCAATACGATCTTCTTCTTTTTTGAATAAATATGATGGATGTGGATCAAACGTCATCACAGCAGGCGTAATACCTTTCTTTTGGGCAATATTTACCGCTTGACGAATGACAGCTTGATGTCCTTCGTGCACACCATCAAAAAAACCAATGGCTAAAGAATAAGGCGTCACTGATTCGTGGAGTTCATCTGGATAACGTAATGAATAAATCTTCATAATAGCCTCCCTTTACTCGTTTTGAGGAAACATTTTTACCGGTTTCATACGATCTGGTTTCGTCGGATGCCGGTGATAAATACCGATTGCTTTTCCTTTAGAGCTCATCACAATCTCTTCATATTCGTCTAATAAAGGATGTGCTTCGAATACTTGTCCATTCCGATATAAATATTCTTTTTCTTCTTCAATTTCAACGAATGGATATTTTTGCAATGCTGTTTCTAACGGAAGCAATACATCAGATAATTGTCCTTGTTTTACGAAGTGTTCTAGCTCTTTTAATGTTACACAATCTTCTTTTCGATAGCTACTTGATTGCACACGTGTAAGCGAAGACATATGTGCAGGATATCCGAGCGCTTCGCCAATTTGCACCGCTAATGTTCGAATGTACGTTCCTTTACTACAACGAACACGAAAAGATAATGTCGGGAATGGTCCTTCTAATGATTTTTCCTCATCTAATCGTTCAATTTCATAAATTTGAACGTAACGTTTCGGCCGCTCAACTGTCATACCGAGTCGCGCATATTCATATAAACGACGTCCGTTAACACGAACAGCTGAGTACATCGGTGGAATTTGACACAATTCTCCTTCTAGTTGTTGTAAAACGCGCTCGACTTCTTTTGCAGTAATCGGTTGTTCTACTTGTCGTTCTTCGATTACTTTCCCATATTTATCTTCTGTTTCCGTCGCTTGACCGAACGTCACTGTCGCTTCATACTCTTTACCACTATCTGTAATCATTGAGGCAATTTTCGTCGCTTGACCGATACAAATCGGTAAAACACCGTCTACTTCTGGATCGAGTGTCCCAGTATGGCCTACTTTTTTTGTTTGTAAAATTTTTCGAACTTTATAAACGACATCGTGAGACGTCATTCCACGTTCTTTCCAAATCGGAAGAATACCGTGCATCTTCCTCCACCTCACTCCTCGTTATGATTGACGATAAAAAAGGCGACAGACGTGAACGGTCGTCGCCTCCTTTTTATCGTTGTTGCTCATCTTCTTTTAATTTACGTAACAATTGTTCGATACGGTCTCCTTGTTCAATCGAGTGATCGTATTCAAAACGAAGTTCTGGCACTTTATACATTCGAATTCGTTTTCCAATTTCAGTACGTAAAAAACCTTTTGATTCTTCTAATCCGCGCATCGTTTCTTCGCGTTCTTCTTCATTTCCTAACACTGAAACGTAGATGCGCGCTTCTTGTAAACCTGTCGTTACTTCGACATCTGTCACTGTGACGAATCCAATTTTCGGATTTTTTAATTGTTGATCAATAATTTTTCCGAGGTCTTGTTTCATCTGTTCAGCAATACGGTTTGCACGTAATGACATTTTCGTCACCTCGTTTCTTTATAAATCGATAATGTCTATTTCTGTCAGTTCCCATTCATCTGTCATTTCTAAAACGTGCAATGCACGTCGCGCTTCTTTCTCTGCTACTGGACGACTCGCACTCGTTGCAACGATACGAAACGTTGCGCGCTGCCATAAATCTTGATGGTCAATTTCGGCTATCGATACATTGTATCGTGCCTTAATTTGATCAAGTTTAGGGCGAATAATAGCACGCTTTGATTTCAAGGAACGACTTTCATAAATGTAAAATGAACATTCGATGGCGACAATCATACACGTTCAATTTCTTGCATGACGAACGCTTCGATGACATCTCCCACTTTTAAATCGTTATATTTTTCAACAGTTATACCACATTCATAACCTTTTGCTACTTCTTTTGCATCGTCTTGGAAACGTTTTAAAGAACTTAACTCCCCTTCGTAAATGACGATATTATCACGAATAATACGAACACCTGCTGTACGTACAATTTTTCCTTCTGTTACGAAACATCCAGCAATTGTCCCAATTTTAGATACTTTGAATGTCTCACGTACTTCTGCAAGTCCGATTACTTTTTCTTCGTATTCAGGATCAAGAAGTCCTTTCATCGCTGCTTCAATTTCTTCAATCGCTTTATAAATGACACGGTGGAGACGAATTTCAACGCCTTCTTCTTCCGCAGCACGTGCTGCGTTCGCATCAGGACGTACGTTAAATCCGATTACGATTGCATTCGACGCTGCAGCTAACGTAATATCAGACTCATTAATTGCACCTGCACCTGTATGAATAATTTTTACTTTCGCGCCTTCTACTTCAATTTTCATTAATGAAGCAGCCATCGCTTCTACTGTACCTTGAACGTCTGCTTTCACGATCAGGTTTAATTCTTTAATGTCACCTTGTGACATTTGTTCGAATAAATTATCAAGCGTAATACGTTGTGACTCTCCACGTTTTTCTTGCTGTGCACTCGCTTCACGCGCTTCACCAATTTGACGTGCTGTTTTTTCATCTTCAAATACGACGAAACGATCACCAGCTTGAGGTACACCGTTTAATCCTGTAATTTCAACAGGTAATGAAGGTCCTGCTTCTTCTACACGTTGACCGACATCATTTAACATCGCACGAACACGACCGTACGTATCTCCTACGACGAGTGGGTCGCCGACACGTAATGTTCCATCTTGTACGAGTAATGTCGCAACAGGTCCACGACCGCGGTCTAACTGTGCTTCTACAACTGTACCACGTGCTGCACGTTCTGGATTTGCTTTCAATTCACTTACCTCTGCCACTAAAAGGACCATATCAAGCAGTTCATCGATCCCTTCTCCTTGTAATGCAGATACCGGTACGAAAATTGTATCTCCGCCCCAATCTTCAGCAATTAAACCGTGCTCTGTTAATTCTTGCATGACACGTTCAGGTGCTGCAGTTGGTTTGTCAATTTTATTTACTGCAACGATGATTGGAACGCCCGCTGCTTTTGCGTGACTAATCGCTTCTACCGTCTGTGGCATAACTCCGTCATCTGCTGCAACGACTAAAATTGTAATGTCTGTTACACTCGCTCCACGCGCACGCATCGTTGTGAATGCTTCGTGTCCTGGTGTATCTAAAAACGTAATCTTTTTACCACTTTCACTTTCGATTTGATAAGCACCGATATGTTGGGTAATACCGCCTGCTTCTCCTTGAGTCACTTTCGTATTTCGAATCGAGTCTAATAATGTCGTTTTACCGTGGTCGACATGTCCCATAATAGTGACGACAGCTGGACGTTCTACTTGTTTTGCACGTAATGCTTCGCGCTCTTTTTCGTCTTCTGGTTCTTCGAAATACAATTCTAAGTCTGTTAAATCTACACTAAATTCTTCTTCAACCGCTACGCCATAATCTGCACAAATTAACTCGATTGTATCTTTATCTAATTCTTGGTTAATCGTTGCCATGACGCCAAGGCCGAACAATTTTTTAATAACTTCTGCCGATTTACGGTGAAGTTTTTCAGCCAATTCACCGACCGTTAACGATTCTTCAAATGTAATTTTTTCTGGTAACGGCATTTCTTGACGTTTACTTGGGTTTCGACGACGTCCTTGGTTAATACCGCGTGCACGACGACGTGGTCGACGATTAGAATTGTTTCCACGTCGTTGATTATTTTGATTTGTATTCGTTGATTGTTTCTTCTCTTTGTTCGTAATACCGAATCGCTCCTCTACTTTTTTTACTACGTCTGCTTCGAGCGTAGACATATGATTTTTCACATTGACATTCATCTTACCGAGCGCTTCTACTAAATCTTTGCTCGTCGTTTTTAATTTTTTTGCAAGTTCATGAACTCTTACTTTTTCTGTCATGTGAGCACCTCCAAGTTTATTCCTCTAGCATTTCTACAATACGTTTTGAAAAATTCGAATCGGTAATACCGAGCACTGTTCGCGTTGGTTTTCCAATCGCTCGTCCTAAACTCGGTTGCGTTCCAAATGAACGTAATGGAATGTGATACGTTTTACATTTATCTTGAAATTTTTTCGTCGTTCGTTCAGATGCATCTCCCGCTAAAATGACGAGAGACACTTGACGTTTTTGAATCGCTTGTAAAACGGTTCCCTCTCCTGATACGAGTTGTCGAGCACGCATTGCTAAGCCGAGCATATTGTACACATTATTCTTCATTTTTCAATGCCTCTCTACGAACAGTATACAATAAATCATCGTATACTTGTTCTGGAACTTTCACGCGAAGTTGTTGTTCAATGGAATGATGTTGACGAGCTGTTTCTACAGCGTCTTCCGTTTTTTTAATATACGTTCCTCGTCCAGATGCTTTCCCCGTCGGATCGACGAATACTTTGCCCTCTTTCGTTCGGACGATACGGATCATCGCTTTTTTCGGTAGCATTTCACCCGTCGCTGCACATTTACGTAATGGGATTTTTCTTTTACTTGTCATGTCGCACATTCCTTTCTCCATTTACTCTTCTTTCGTTACTTCTTCTTCAAATAATAATGGCTCGTCTACTTCTTCTCGCTCTTCTAAGGTCATATCGTCTAGTAAGCCGTCTAATTCATCCGCGACTTCTTCAAATGCTTCTTCTAATGTCGCTGTTTCTTCTAGCATCACTGGGGGATATAGCCCTGCTTCTCGAGCATCTGTTTCGCTTTTAATATCGATTTTCCAACCTGTTAACTTTGCAGCAAGGCGCGCATTTTGCCCGCGTTTACCGATCGCAAGTGATAACTGATAGTCCGGAACGATGACAGTCGTCGAACGTTCTTCTTCATCTACTGTGACGTGTAATACTTCTGAAGGACTCAATGCATTCGCTACGAATGTCGCTGGATTTTCAGACCATTCTACAATATCAATTTTTTCGCCACTAAGTTCATCTGAAATTGCTTGAACCCGAGCACCTCGTGAACCAACACATGAACCAACTGGATCGACTTGCTCATCTGCTGTATAAACAGATACTTTTGAACGATCGCCTGCTTCACGTGCAATCGATTTAATTTCTACGACTCCATCATAAATTTCAGGTACTTCCATTTCGAATAGACGACGAAGTAAACCTGGATGTGTACGTGAAACGAAAACTTGAGGTCCTCGTGACGTGCGTTCTACTTTTGTAATATACACTTTAATCCGGTCATGTGGTGCGTAACTTTCTGTTGGGATTTGTTCCCCTTGCGGTAATACTGCTTCAACACGACCGAGCCCAACATATAAATTGTGCGCATCGAAACGCTCGACGACACCATTTACGATATCTTCTTCACGATCGACATATTCTTCATAAATAATACCACGTTCTGCTTCACGGACGCGTTGTGTAACTACTTGTTTAGCGGTTTGGGCAGCAATACGACCGAAATCGCGCGGTGTGACTTCTTGTTCTACAATATCACCCATTTCATAAACGGGATTAATTTCACGCGCTTCTTCTAGTGTCATTTCTAAACGGTCATCTTCTACTTCTTCTACTACTTCTTTACGTGAAAAAACTTTCATGACGCCAGCGTCCATATTTAAATCAATTCGAACGTTTTGCGCTTGGTTAAAATTACGTTTATAAGCTGTAATTAATGCAGCTTCAATGGCTTCAACGAGAATATCTCGTGAAATCCCTTTCTGTTGTTCTAATGCTACTAATGCATCGAGTAGATCGCTACTCATGTTTCATCACTCCTACTTTATTTTTACTTTTAAAAGTCGATCGCTAAGCGTGCGAGAGCAATCTTATCTTTCTCAATCTCGACGTCTACTTTTCTCGTTTTAATTTTAATTGTTACCGTCACTCGTTCTTTCGTGTTTTCGATTAAATATCCTTCAAATTCTTTCATTCCATTAATCGGTGCATACGTCTTGATGAAAACGTATGATCCGACAGCTTCTTCAAAGTCACTTTCTTTTTTTAATGGGCGTTCTGCACCCGGTGAAGAAACTTCTAAGAAATAGTTTTGGGGAATCGGATCATGCTCATCGAGTGCATCGCTTAATTTTTCACTTACGAGCGCACATTGATCAATATCGATATTGCCTTCTGGTGTATCGACGTAAACACGTAAAAACCAATCTTGTCCTTCTTTTACAAACTCTACGTCTACCAATTCCAATGAAAGTTCATCTACTATTGGTTCGGTTAACTTCGTTACTTGTTCTGTTACTTTCGTCATCCGAAAACCTCCTTAAAAAATGAAAATCGTGTATAGAACAACAGAAAAGAGTGGGCAGTACCCACTCTTTTGGCGCATTCCTATCACAAAAGTTAATTCTATCATATCATAGCGTATCTTTTGTTGCAAATATCGGCGTTTCTTAAAAATCAAATAAACTAAGTTGGTTCGATTCCGGCATTCCTTCTAAACAGCCGAGTTCTTCCATGTGACCGATGACTGTTTTGGATACGCGACCCCGTTGCTGTAAATCTTCTTTCGATAAAAACTCACCGTCTTTACGCGCTTCTACAATTTGTTTCGCTACGTTTGTACCGAGAGAAGGTATCGCATCAAATGGGGGAATTAAAGCATCTCCATCGATAATGAATTCACTCGCTTCTGAACGATATAAATCTGGTTTTTCAAATCGATAGCCTCGCTCTGTCATCTCTAGAGCGATTTCTAAAACCGTCACTAAGTTTTTCTCTTTCGGCGAAGCATCGTGACCGAGCGTATCAATTTCTTTAATTTTACTACGTATCGCTGTACTTCCTTGAATAAACGTTAATAAATCGTGATCACTTGCACGAACTGTAAAATACGCTGCATAATACATAATCGGATAATGCACTTTAAAATAAGCAATACGTAATGCCATTAAAACGTAAGCCGCTGCGTGTGCTTTTGGGAACATATATTTAATTTTGTTACATGAGTCGATATACCATTGTGGCACATCATGTTTTCGCATTTCATCTTCCCACTCTTGTTTCAGCCCTTTTCCTTTTCGGACAAACTCCATAATTTGGAATGCAGTTGAAGGCTCTAATCCTTTATAAATAAGCTCTACCATAATATCGTCTCGACAGCCGATAACTTCTGATAATACGCACGTTTGATTTTTGATTAATTCTTGTGCATTCCCGAGCCATACGTCAGTTCCGTGAGATAACCCTGATATTTGAACGAGCTCGGAAAAAGTAGACGGCTTCGTTTCTTCTAACATTTGACGAACGAAACGTGTTCCGAATTCAGGTACCCCGAGTGTTCCTGTTTTACAAGCAATTTGTTCTTCATCTACACCTAATGCTTCTGGTGTCGTAAAGAGAGACATGACAGCAGGATCATCTGTTGGTATTGTCAATGGATCAATGCCTGATAAATTTTGAAGCATTCGAATCATCGTCGGGTCATCGTGACCGAGAATATCGAGTTTCAGCAAATTATCTTCAATTGAATGGAAATCGAAGTGAGTCGTTTTCCATGCAGCTTCTAAATCGTTCGCTGGATATTGGATCGGTGTAAAGTCATAAATATCCATCGTATTTGGTACGACGATAATACCGCCTGGGTGTTGGCCAGTACTTCTTTTTACACCCGAACTACCCCGTACGAGTCGATCAATTTCTGCACCGCGTAAGTCTCGTCCTGTTTCTTCCATATATCCTCGCACATACCCATATGCTGTCTTTTCCGCTACTGTTCCGATCGTTCCTGCACGGAAAACGTAATCTTCTCCGAACAATTCCCTCGTATATTCGTGAGCGCGCGGCTGATAATCTCCACTAAAGTTTAAATCGATATCTGGCACTTTATCTCCTTTGAATCCGAGGAATGTTTCGAACGGGATATCCTGACCGTCTTTCATTAACGGTACATCACATGTCGAACATTTTTTTCTCGGTAAGTCATAACCTGATGCGACTGAACCATCTGTGAAAAATTCACTTTCGTGACACGTAGGACATACGTAATGCGGTGGCAAAGGATTTACTTCTGTAATGTCCATTAACGTTGCGACGAGAGAAGAACCAACAGAACCACGCGAACCGACAAGATAGCCATCTTCTAATGATTGTTTGACTAATTTATGTGAAATCAAATAAATCACAGCGAAACCGTTATCGATAATCGACGTGAGTTCCTTTTCAATTCGTTTCGTAACAATTTCAGGTAATGTATCACCGTAAATTTCATGCGCTTTAGAATACGTTAATTGTTTCACTTCTTCTTCTGCACCTTCAATTTCAGGTGTGTATAAATCGTCTTTAATTACTTTGACATCGTCAATCATGTCAGCGATTTTACGCGTATTCGTTACGACAATTTCTTTAGCCTCTTCTTCTCCTAAAAAATCAAACGCTTCTAACATTTCTTCCGTCGTTAAAAAATGAGTTTCTGGTAGTTGAACGCGATTTAACGGGTTTGCTCCTCCTTGTGAGCGAATCAACACTTCCCGATACGCTTTATCAGTCGGATCGACATAACGACCGTTACTCGTCGCACATAACGGGATGTTTAATTTCCGACTTACTTTGACCATCTTTCGTATAATATCTTCTAAATTCCATTCATCTTGAATGAGTTCTCTTTCAATAAGCGGAGTATAAACCGCTTTCGGGTGGACTTCTATATAATCATAAAAAGAGGCAACGTCTGCTGCTTCTTCTTCTGACTTTTGCATAAATGCTTCAAAAACTTCTCCGTTTTCATTTCCTGATCCGACGAGTAATCCTTCTCGATGTTCGATTAATACAGATCTCGGAATTCTCGGTACACGATAAAAGTAATCAATATGTGCATAAGAAACGAGTTTAAATAAATTTTTCAACCCTGTATCGTTTTGGACGAGTAAATTACATTTAAACGGACGTGAGCGCTTATACGACGAAGTATCATCAATTTCTTTATTTACAGCATCTAACGTCGTGACGCCACGTTCGAGTAAATCATCTAAAAACTTTAAAAATAAAGCAGCCGTCGCTTCTGTATCATAAATCGCGCGGTGATGTTGTGTTAATTCAATATTGAATTTTTTAGCTAACGTATTTAAACGGTGACTACGCAACTCTGGATAAAGAACGCGAGCTAATTCTAACGTATCGATGACAGGATAAGGCGTCACTTCAATTTTTGCTCGGCGACATGCTTCGTAAAAGAAGCCCATATCGAAAGAAGCATTATGAGCTACCATAACTGCATCTCCTATAAATGCTACGTATTTTGCAATCATATCCGACACTTCAGGCGCATTTTGTACCATTTCATCCGTAATACCTGTTAAACGGGTCGTCGTTTCGGATAACGGATGGTGTGGATTGGCAAAACTTTCAAACGTATCGATGATTTCACCATCTTTTACTTTCACAGCTGCCAATTCAATAATTGTATCGTATGCAGCAGATAGTCCTGTCGTTTCAACGTCAAAGACGACGTACGTATCTGTTTGGAGTGGTCGTGGCGCTTCTTCATAAACGATTGGAACGCCATCATCGACGATATTGGCTTCCATCCCAAACAACACTTTAATATTATTTGCTCGTCCTGCGTTGTAAGCTTCCGGGAAAGCTTGAACGTTAGAATCATCTGTAATCGCTACAGCAGGGTGTCCCCACTTCGCCGCTCTTTCGATAATATCACTCGCTGCGGACACACTATCCATTTGTGTCATTTTCGTATGCATGTGAAGTTCTACTCTTTTTTCTTCTTCTGCTACTTGATCTTCTCGAACGAATGTAGGAGGAGGCGTAATTTCATTAATATCTCGTGCCATCATGACGAGTTCATTCATATACGTATCCATTTGAACCGTCCCTCTTGCACGTACCCACATGCCTGGCTTGGCATGTTCCATAATACTTTCTTCTTCCGTACTATTTGAAAACTTCTTCACGACGAGAGAGTTCGTATAATCGGTAATTTTCATAATGAAAATAGAACGTTTGCTACGTAAGCGGCGTACTTCTACATCAAATACGTAACCTTGAATGATTACGTTACTATCTTCCCCTTCAATATCATCTAACAATGTCGTCGTTCCTTCTCCTCGGATCGGTAAACCAAGTATAAAGGGCCCGTCGGTTCCACTTTCTTCTCTTTCAGCTAGTTGTTTCATCCGATTTTGCGCTACTTCTTTTGCATATGCCTCTTCTTCCATTTGTTGTTGTCTTAAAAAGGCAAGTCGCTCTGCTTCTTTTTCCGCTGCGTTCCCTTCAAATCGTTCCGTTTGAATATGAATTGTTGGAAAAGCACAACGTGTATACGCATCTTGAATAAAGGAGCTATATTTTTGCTCGAGCATTTTTTCTTCCATTTCACTTTCAACTGGCAAAATGAGTTGATGACCGTTCACTTTCGGTCGTTGTTGTCTTAATGTCATCGCAATGGGAGGTGCTATATCTCCTTCAATTTGTTGAAAAATCATCGGCCAATACGACAATATTTGTTCTTCTGTTACTCGATCAACTGTACTTTGAAACGTAACCGCTGTTTGAGCAATAGATTGAAACGATTGACGCATCTTTTGAACAAATGTGACATACATTTCAATCGGTAATGGCGCCTGTACGGCAATATGAAATTCCCAATACGGATTATGTTCATGAACATATACTTTTTGAATATAAGCTTTTTCAAAAAGTCGCATCGTTACATCGTCTGTTAATCCTAACTGCTGTAATAAAATCGTTAACTTTTCTCTTCCTTCCATTTCCTCACCTCTTTTAGTCATTGTTTCACGGCACTTTACTTTTACATTTATAACGACGAAGAAGGGCTCTCCTCGTCATTGACAGGATGCCCCTCTTTTATTAAATAGTGTTACTTTTGCTCGCTAAAAAACGTTTGTAATTTTTCAGTCACTTCTTCTTTTTGCCATTCAACCGTTTCACCGTTATGACGGAATTTCACTTCTACGATACCTTCCGCCGCTTTTTTACCGACAGTAATACGAACAGGTAAGCCGATTAAATCGGAATCTGTAAATTTAACACCTGCGCGTTCTTTACGGTCATCGTATAACACATCATAACGATACGATTCCATAATCGAATATAATTCATCTGCTAATTCTTTTTGTTCTTCTTTTTTATCGTTAATGACGATTAAATGGACATCATATGGCGCTAAATGTGCCGGCCACTTTAAACCATCCTCATCATTATATTGTTCTGCTACTGCCGATAATATACGCGATACACCAATGCCGTAACAACCCATATGGTAAGGTACGGCACGTCCGTTTTGATCAAGGACTGTCGCTTTCATCGGTTCACTATAGTCCGTATCTAACTTAAATATGTGACCGAGCTCAATTCCTTTAGCAAACTGAATTGTACCTTCGCCATCTGGAGAAGGGTCTCCTTCTTGAATAAAACGAATATCTTCATATGAATCAACTGCAAAGTCACGCTCTGGGTTCACATTCATGTAATGGAAACCGTCTTCATTCGCACCGGTTACTCCATTTACAATGGACTGAATGGCATGATCTGCAATGACTTTGACACCGACTGGTAATTTTACCGGTCCTACTGAACCAACATCGCACGATAACAATTCTTGCACCGCATAATGATCTGCAAGTTCGACTTCGTCTGCTTGAAGTACATTTTTTAATTTAATATCGTTCACTTCGTGGTCTCCCCGACAAAGTACCATGATAAGCTCTTCATCCGCTGAAAAGACGAGTGACTTAATCGTTCGATCCGCTGATACGTTTAAAAATTCAACGATATCTTCAATCGACTTTTGGTCAGGCGTTGCGATACGTTCAAGTTCTTTCATTTCTTCTTCTGGCTTTTCATACGTTTGATTCACTTCTGCCATTTCAATGTTCGCTGCGTAATCTGATGAATCACTAAATGCAATCGTATCTTCTCCGATATCGGACAAAGCCATAAATTCATGCGTATCCGTCCCACCGATAGAACCACCATCTGCTAGCACACCTCGATAGTTTAATCCGAGACGCGTGAAAATATTTTCGTATGCACTATACATTTCGTGATACTTTTTGTCTAAATCTTCTTCTGTCGTATGGAAAGAGTAAGCATCTTTCATAATAAATTCTCTTCCACGCAATAATCCAAAACGTGGACGCGCTTCATCGCGGAATTTCGTTTGAATTTGATAAATCGTTAACGGTAATTGTTTATATGAACGAATCTCATCCCGTAATACCGATGTTATAACTTCTTCGTGTGTCGGCCCTAACGCAAATTCACGGTTATGACGGTCCGTTAAACGGAAAAGCTCTTGACCGTAGTTGTCCCAACGTCCTGTTTCTTTCCATAATTCCGCTTGTTGTAATGCAGGCATTAAAACTTCCACTGCACTCGCTTTTTCCATTTCTTCACGAATAATATGTTCGATTTTGTGTAACACTTTACGTGCAAGCGGTAAAAATGTATACACTCCGCTCGTATTTTGTCGAATAAAACCTGCACGCAATAACAATTGATGCGAACGAATATCTGCACCTGCTGGTGTTTCACGCATCGTTGGAATAAATGTTTGTGACTGTTTCAATGAAAATGACCACCTTTTCGTATTTACAATTTAATTTTATCTATTATACGCTATTTTCATATTATACGCTATTTTAGAAGAAAAATCGTTGAATGTCGTTCCATGTCACGACGACCATTAAAACGAGCAAAAGGACGATACCGATAAAATGAACCATTCCTTCTTTTTCTCGTGAAACGGGACGTCCACGAACGGCTTCGATTCCGAAGAAAAACAAGCGACCACCATCTAATGCTGGAAGAGGTAACAAATTCATAATCCCTAAGTTAATACTTAAAATCGCTGCGAAATTCATAATGTTAATAACACCATATTTCGCTACTTCTTCCGTCGCTTTGTAAATACCGACTGGCCCTGTTAATGCATCAATTGTAAATTGACCTGTAACGAGTTGACCTAGTATTTCAAATATCTTTTTAAACCAATAGACCGTCTGTTCCCCACCATAAACGAAAGACTTCCATATTCCTTTTTCTAACGTTAACGCAGCCCAAGCACCTACTTGTCCGTAAGCTTGACCTGCTTCTTCTAATTTCGTCGGAATAACGGTTAACGGAATTTCTTTACCTTCACGCTCTACGATAAGATTCAATTCTACTTCAGGATGTTTTCGGACGTAGTCTGCAAACGCTGTCCACTTTTCAACAGGCTCACCATCAACAGATACGATATAGTCCCCCGATTGCAACCCTCCATCTTTTGCTGCCGATTGTTCTTGAACGTCCGCAATAATCGGTTCATTCGTCGGAACACCTGCAATAAATCCAATGGCAACGAATAAGAAAAAGGCTAAAATAAAATTAAATAGAGGTCCTGCAAAAATAGTCATCGTTCGATGACCGAGCGATTTCGATTCAAATTGACGCTCATAAGGTGCAATACGTAATGTTTCTCCTTGTTCTACGACCATTGCTTCTTTTGATACCTCGATACGATGCCACACTTCTTCTTCATCGTATCCTTCGATGTACATATCATGTTTTAAATCCGCACGTTCTACTTGAATATAAAACACATCTGGGTCATCTAGCGTTTCTGCTAAATACAATTTAATCGCTTCGCCGTTTTCGTTCGTACGTAATCCAACTCGATATCCTGGCTGTAATTCGATCGAATCGAAATCTTCACCCGCCATTCGAACGTAACCACCGAGCGGTAATAAGCGAATCGTATACAACGTTTCTCCTTTTTGTGCATGAAACAACTTCGGTCCGAATCCAATCGCAAACTCGCGTACTAAAATACCTGCTCGTTTTGCAAATATAAAATGACCAAGCTCATGAAAAAATACGAGAGAACCGAATACGATAATAAAAGCTAAAATTGTCGTTACCATACGTAACCACCTTTCTCTACTTAGTCCATATCGTTTGAACAGACTGTCGTGTTTGTTGATCTATGTGTAAAATCGTTTCTAAATCAGGTCGTTCTATTACGGTATGGGCAAGCATCATCTCTTCAACAATTTCATCAATTTGTAAAAAGTCAATTTTTCCTTTCATAAATTGGGCAACTGCTACTTCATTCGCTGCATTCATTACCGTTGGTAGTGAACCTCCACGACGTCCTGCATCGTATGCAAGTTGTAACGCTTTAAATCGCTTCAAATCAATTGGTTCAAAATGTAGTTGACCGAGCTCTGCTAAGTTTAGTCGTTGCGGTTGTTGCATCGGAATACGGTCAGGGTACGTTAAAGCATATTGAATTGGCACACGCATATCTGGTGCTCCTAATTGCGCAATCATACTCGTATCTTGGAATTCGACGACGGAATGAACGATACTTTCTCGATGCATCACGCATTCAATTTGATCAAACGGTATGTTAAACAAATGGTGTGCTTCAATTACTTCTAACCCTTTGTTC
>JASLJC010000126.1 GCA_030152585.1 Savagea sp.
ATGTCAACATCTTTTTTAAAAGATTTTGAAAGGATTCGTTTCGTTATGTTTGATTATCACTTTCTCTTGAAGCGATGTATATAACTATACGCTCGTTCTCTTTGAAATGCAACCTTTTTTTGAGTTTTTTAATTATTTCCTGTATCGTTAAATGCCTTATATAGAAGGAACTTAATTTTAAGTAAAATTTTTAATCGTATTTTGAACCTTTTAAATACATATGTATACTCTTTTCCTTCTTATTATTCATATACTTTCGTAAAAATACACTTCATTCATCAAACATCATGTAACACTTTAAAGAAACAAATAAAAAGACACTTGAATTTATGAACTATTCAAGTGCCTTTCTCATATAACGACTTCAATTTATTTTTTATCCATTGCGTTGAGTCGAAATTACTTTATCGATCCATACCTCTTTTTCCTTAAGCAAATCAAAACGCGTACGACTCGGTAAAAGTTCAATGACCGGGCGCAATCTTTTTTCTTTTGGCACTTCTTGAATGATTCCTACTGCACCATTTGTCAGGCGAACACGCATGCCAACTTCTAATTGGTCGGCTACTTTTTCAAGTGCTCGGATAACATTTAACCGTAATATGCCTAGTCCATTTTGACGTAGTTCAGCAAGTGCTTCATGTGGATTGTATGCTTCGCGATAAGGACGGCGAGATGAGAGTGCAACAAATACATCGCTCACAGCTAATATTTGACCAATTTCAGAACATGCTTTGAATCGGATTTGACGTGGATATCCTGAGCCATCAAGTCGTTCGTGATGTTCGGCAACACCACGCTTCATATCATCTCGTATAAGTACACTATCTGCGATTGCACGAACGGATTTCTCAACATGTTCTTGTATTTCATTTTTCTCGAATTCGCTTAAAGCACCACGTTTTTCAAGTAAACGTGATTCATAACGTAACATGCCGACATCACTTACAGCACCAGCTAAACAGAGTTGATTCAAATCTGCCTCTTTATAGCCAAGTTGTTCACCAATTGCTGCAGATAATAGCCCGACAAGAATAGCTTTATGTTCCCAATAGTAAGATTCATCCATATACTCCATTAGTTCGAGTAAGTTCGGACGTTCTTCTACGTATTGTTCTCTTAACAATAATAAAGTTTGTCGTAAGTTCGAAACTTGCAGCTTACTTCCGGAACGATAATTGTAAAAAATAGACTGTACTGTTTGAAACGTTTCTTCGTATTGCCGTTCAAAAGAAGTTTGTTCTTTTGTGGACTCTTCCTCTTTTTCTACGGGACGTACTTCTTCTGTTGTTGCTGTTGTGTCTACTTCTTGTTGTTCCGTTTGAACGAGTACTGTTTCGACTTGAAATTGTTCGAGCAAAACGATATGTCCTGGTGTTAAATACGTTTCAGCTCGAACGATCGGCTGCTTCGTATTAATGAATACATCTTCTAATAATAAATCGCCGACAACGAGTTCGTCTACTCGTTTTTCCACTTCCATCTCGCGTCCTCCTCATTTATTCTGTCGTCTGTTCTTCTACTGCTGTCACTTCTTCTTCGACTTGATCCGTTTCGTCTTCGATTTCCATCTCTTCTACAACGGCAACAGTCGCTACCGCTTCTCCTTCGTCTAAACGAATGAGACGAACACCTTGTGTGTTTCGTCCGAATGTCGAAATATCTTCTACTTTCATTCGAATTAAGACGCCACCAATCGTCATGATCATTAAGTCTTCGTTTCCTTTTACGATTGTCATCGCAACGAGTGAACCATTTTTATCGGTAACATGTAACGTTTTCAAGCCGTAACCAGCACGTTTCTGTTCACGATATTCTTCTTCTTCTGTTCGTTTACCGTAACCTTTTTCTGTTACGACGAGTACTTCTTCGCCTTCGCTGATCGTATCCATCCCAACGACTTCATCTTCATTGCGTAAACGAATACCGATAACACCACCTGCTGTTCGTCCCATGACACGCGCATCTTTTTCTGGGAAACGAATGGCCATACCGCTTTTCGTCGCCATTAAAACGTCCGTCTCGCCATCTGTCAGTCGAACAGAAATAAGTTCATCATCACCACGTAACGTCAGCGCAATTAAACCGTTTGAACGAATGTTGCGGTATTCCGTAATCGAAGAACGTTTAATAATCCCGTTTTTCGTCGCAAACAATAAATATTGCTCTTCCTCTTCATCTATTTCTGAAATTGGAATAAATGTTGTCACGTGCTCATTTTCTTCTAGTTCAATTAAATTGATAAGTGGAATCCCTTTTGCTGTTCGGTTAAACTCCGGAATTTCGTATCCTTTTTTCTTGAATACGCGACCTTTTGATGTGAAAAACAGCAACGTATCATGTGTCGACGTTTGTAAAAGGTGTTCAACGAAATCATCTTCATTCGTTCCCATACCTTGTACGCCACGACCACCGCGTCGTTGACTACGGTACGTGTCGACAGGGAGACGTTTAATATATCCAGCTTGCGTTAACGTAATGACGATACTTTCAACTGGAATGAGATCTTCATCTTCGATAATATGTGCACCACTCGTATCAATTACTGTACGACGTTCGTCTGCATATTTTTCTTTAATTTCGATAATTTCTTCTCGAATAATGTCTAATACGCGGTCTTCATTCATTAAAATCGCTTTTAATTCAACGATGAGTGCTTGTAATTCTTCGTATTCTTCTTCGACTTTCTCGCGCTCTAAACCTGTTAAACGTTGTAGACGCATATCTAAAATCGCCTGTGCTTGACGTTCCGATAAGTCGTACTCTGTCATTAACCCTTGTTTTGCAACGCTTCCTGTTGAAGAATGGCGAATGACTTCTAAAATCGAATCGATTTTTTCAAGCGCGATACGCAATCCTTCTAAAATGTGAGCACGGGCTTCCGCTCGATTTAAATCGTATTGCGTACGGCGTCGAATGACTTCTTTTTGATGCTCTAAATAATGAACGAGTACTTCTTTTAACGTTAATACTTTCGGACGTCCATCGACGAGTGCTAACATGTTGACGCTAAATGTCGATTGTAATGCCGTCTGTTTGTATAAATTGTTTAAAACGACGTTCGCATTAACGTCGCGACGGATGTCGATGACGACACGCATTCCTTCGCGATCGGATTGATCGGCTAAATACGTAATACCGTCAATTTTTTTCTCTCGTACGAGCTCGGCAATTTTTTCAACGAGTCGTGCTTTGTTCACTTGGTAAGGAAGCTCGGTAATGACGATCGTTTCTTTTCCACTTTTTGCTTCCTCGATATGAACTTTTCCTCGAATCGTAATCGAACCGCGCCCTGTCGTATACGCTTGACGAATGCCCGATCGTCCTAAAATAATACCACCTGTCGGAAAATCAGGTCCGGGCATAACGTCCATTAATTGTTCGGACGTAATCTCTGGGTCCGCTGCAACTGCTAATACTCCATCAATTGCTTCTCCTAAATGATGCGGTGGAATATTCGTCGCCATACCGACTGCAATCCCGCTCGTTCCATTAACGAGTAAGTTTGGAAAACGGCTCGGTAATACGACAGGCTCTTCGTCTTGACCATCATAGTTGTCTTGGAAATCGACTGTATCTTTATTAATATCACGAAGTAATTCCATCGTAATCCGCGTCATTTTAGACTCTGTATAACGCATCGCAGCCGCTTCATCTCCGTCGACCGTACCGAAGTTTCCTTTTCCGTCGATTAATTCGTAACGCTGACTAAAATCTTGCGCCATCCGTACCATCGTATCGTAAATCGCCGTATCCCCGTGCGGGTGAAACCGTCCCATTACATCTCCGACGATACGCGCTGATTTTTTATACGGTTTTCCTGCCGTTAAGCCTGCTTCATGCATCGAATATAAAATACGGCGGTGTACCGGTTTTAAACCATCACGCACATCAGGTAAAGCACGCGATACGATGACACTCATCGCATAATCTAAAAACGATGTTTTCATCTCTTGACTAATATTAATTCCTTCTACTCCACGTTCAGGCGTATGTGCCATAATCGTAATCTCCTTTCAAAATAGCCAAAACTAAGCGTCTAAGTTTTGTACGTAAGCCGCATTTTCTTCAATAAAGCGACGACGTGGCTCTACTTCATCTCCCATTAACTGCTCGAATACTTCGTTCGCTTCGAGTGCGTTGTCGAGTTGAACTTGCAACAATACACGTTTGTCCGGGTCCATCGTCGTATCCCACAATTCTTCGGCGTTCATTTCACCGAGTCCTTTAAAACGACTTACTTCAGGAGCAGGTGTCGCTGGGAGTTGAGCGAGCGTCTCTTCTAATACGCGTTCGTTCAGACAATAATATTCTTTTTTCCCTTGTTTAATACCGTAAAGTGGCGGTTGAGCGATATAAACGTACCCTGCTTCGATTAACGGGCGCATAAACCGGAAGAAAAACGTCAATAACAACGTACGAATATGTGCACCGTCGACATCGGCATCCGTCATAATAATAATTTTATGGTAACGCGCTTTTTCGATATCAAAATCTTCGCCAATTCCTGTACCGATTGCAGTAATCATCATTCGGATTTCAGCGTTTCCTAAAATACGGTCGATTCGGGCTTTTTCAACGTTTAACACTTTTCCTCGTAACGGTAAAATCGCTTGGAAATGACGATCTCGACCACCTTTAGCACTTCCTCCCGCTGAGTTCCCTTCAACGATATACAATTCGCTAATTTCAGGATCACGTGAGGCACAATCTGCTAATTTTCCTGGCAAGCTCGATACGTCTAATGCGGACTTTTGACGTGCTGTTTCTCGCGCATTTTTCGCAGCGATTCGTGCACGTGCGGCAGTTAAGCTTTTATCGATGACTTGACGTGCAACGCTCGGGTTTTCGAGTAAAAAACGTTGGAATCCTTCAGAAAACAACGAGTTCGTAATCGAACTGACTTCCGAGTTGCCAAGTTTCGTCTTCGTCTGTCCTTCGAATTGTGGATCAGGGTGTTTAATCGAGATAATCGCTGTTAGTCCTTCTCGCACATCGTCTCCTGTTAAATTCGCTTCGTCTTCTTTTAACAATTTATTACGGCGCGCATAGTCGTTGACGACACGTGTTAAAGCTGTCTTGAAGCCAGACTCATGCGTTCCTCCTTCATACGTATTAATGTTGTTAGCAAAAGAGAATATGTTTTCAGCAAATCCGCTATTGTATTGCATCGCAATTTCAATCGAAATACCGTCTTTTTCTCCTTCTACGTAAATCGGATCTTCATGAATCGGTTCTTTATTACGGTTAATATGTTCAACGTATGAACGAATACCACCTTCGTAATGGAACATCGCTTCTTTTTTCTCTTCTTCTCGTTCATCCGTTAACGTAATACGTAATCCTCGATTTAAATACGCTAACTCTTTTAAACGATGTTCTAAAACGTCATAATCGTAAACGGTCGTTTCTTCAAAAATAAGAGGGTCTGCTTTGAAACGAATCGTCGTCCCTGTTTCGTCTGTCTCACCTATAACAGATAATTCTTTCGTCACGAGACCACGGTCGAATTCGATATAATGCACTTTTCCGTCTCGTTTTACGTACACTTCTGTCGTTTCAGATAAAGCGTTGACAACAGCCGCTCCTACTCCGTGAAGACCTCCTGATACTTTATAGCCTCCACCGCCAAATTTACCACCTGCGTGTAAAACGGTCATAATGACTTCAACTGCTGGACGGCCTGTTGATTCTTGTGTACCGACTGGAATTCCTCGTCCGTTATCGTCGACACGAATCCAATTATCTTTTTCAATCGTCACTTCAATGTGATCACAAAAGCCAGCGAGCGCTTCGTCGATACTGTTGTCGACAATTTCCCAAACGAGATGGTGTAATCCTCGTGCACTCGTCGTTCCGATATACATACCGGGACGTTTTCGGACAGCTTCGAGACCTTCTAATACTTGTATTTGATTTTCGTCATAAGACGGTTGTAATTTTTTCTCTTCCATAGCGTGTCATTCCTTCCTATTCTTCCTCATTCGAACGAGAACGATCTGTTACGTGCCCTTGATCCACATGAAAAACTTTCGCCCGTTGGATCGTTTCATGGTCAATGCCGGCAACACTCGTTGTCGTTACGAACGTTTGTACGTGACCTTTCATCGTATTTAATAAATGGGTCTGACGTTCGTCATCTAATTCAGACAATACATCATCGAGTAATAAAACAGGGGGTTCTCCGACTTTTTCTTCAATTAGTTGAATTTCAGCAAGTTTTAAAGATAACGCAGCGGTTCGTTGCTGACCTTGAGAGCCATATGTTTGAACGTCATAATCATTTACGTAAAATGTCAAATCATCACGATGTGGACCGACGAGCGTCGTCCCTCGTTGAAGTTCACGATCCGTTAATGTTTTTAACTTATCTAGTATAACACGTTCCATTTGTTCTACTGACATTTCAGCATTCAAGCTTTCTAACGTTTCGTAATGGATCGTTAAATGTTCTTTTTCTTTTGAAATTCGATAATGAATCGGATCCGCCCATTTTTGCAGTTGTGCGATAAAACCGAACCGACGGTAAACGACACGTGCAGCAAGTTGTGCAAACTGTTCTGTATAGACGTCAAATAATGCATGATCTTGGTCATTCATTCGACCTCTTACTTGTTTTAACAAAGCGTTGCGCTGCTTGAGTAACTGTTGAAATTGCATTAAGTCATACAAGTAAGGTGCTGAAATTTGCCCGATTTCCATATCGATAAAACGACGACGTTCGCGTGGACTGCCTTTTACGATATTTAAATCTTCCGGGGCAAACATGACGACATTAAATGCGCCAATATAATCGCTCAACCGTTGTTGTTCCAAATGATTTACTTTCGCCGTTTTGCCTTTTTTAGATAAAAGAAGAGATAACGGTACGTTGCCGTATCGGTTACGTATAGTACCTTCAATTTTACCATAGGATTGCTCCCATTGAATTAATTCACGATCGACATTCGTCCGATGCGACTTTGCCATCGCTAATACGTATATTGCTTCCATGACGTTCGTTTTGCCTTGTGCATTTTCACCGATAAAAATATTCACTTCTTCCGAAAACCTTAAGGTCAGTTGTTCATAGTTCCGATATTGTTTTAACTGTAACGATTCAATTCGCATATTAAGCCTTCATGTCGGATTCGACAGTAAAACGTCCTGCTCCGGGTACTAAAATAAAATCGCCGTCTTTTATTTTACGGCCGCGACGTGTTTCAACTTCTCCATTCACGAAAACAGCTTGTTCTTGTAAAAACCATTTCGCTTGGCCACCTGTTTCAATAACGCCAACAAGTTGTAACAACTGTCCTAACGTAATCGTCGGTGTATCAATTTGCAATGTATTCATTTATCTCATCCTTTTACTTGAAGTAGTCTTTTCATTTTAACGAATTTTTGTGAAGAAGTAAAAAAAGAAATCAAGAAAAAAGTACAAATGTTCGCTTTTTGTTGTTCGTGAAACATTATTTGCTCCAAAATAAAGCGTGCCATTTTCTAATTCAACAGAATAAAAAAAGGTCTTATAAACCGTCTAAAACGGCTCATAAGACCTTGGAACATTCTTTTTAATACGTACGTACTGGTAAGATTAATTGAAGGACTGCATCGCTTTCTGCGGCGGTTAAAATAAACGGACGCATCGCTCCTGTGAATAAAATATCAATCTCTTCACTATCGATTGCTTTTAGCGCATCCATCATATACTTCGCACTAAACGAAATACTTAAACCTTCTCCTTCTAATGTTTCTGCTTCAACAATTTCTTCAACGCGACCGATTTCAGGTGAATTCGATGTAATCGTAATCGTTTCGTTCGACGTTTCAAAATGAACGATATTATTTCGGTGTTCACGTGCTAATAACGAAGCTCGATCAATCGCTTGTAATAAAGATTTACCTTTCACGCGAATAATCGTCTCTCCACGTTCTGGAATTAAACTCGACGTATCAGGATAACTTCCTTCAAGCAAACGTGAATAAAATGTAACGTAGTCTGTTTTAAACATCACTTGTTGATCGGTTAACGTTACACTAATTTCATCATCTTTATCTGATAAAATTTTATTTAATTCATCGAGACTTTTACCTGGAATGACGACGTTAAATGGTGTCGATACATTCGGTACTTCTGCAATGCGACGTGCTAAGCGATGACTATCTGTCGCGACACAATACAACTGATCTTGTTGAATGTGCCAATGAACACCTGTTAAAACTGGACGTGTTTCTTGTTGAGAAACAGCAAATCCTGTTTCTTGAATCATTGATTTTAATAACGGAGCAGGTAATTCAAACTGCGTTTCATCTTCTAATTGTGGCAAAATCGGATACTCTTCAGCGTTTGAACCGATTAACTCAAACTCAGAACGTCCTGAACGAATGATCGTTTTAACATTGTTTTCTACACGAATCGTTACATCGTCTGTCGGCAACTTTCGAATAATTTCGTTGAAAAAGCGAGCGTCTATTACGATTGCTCCTTCACGTTCTACTGTAACGAGCCACTCTCCATCGATTTCATTTGGAATAAATGATTCAATCGTAATGTTAGAATCACTACCTGTTAATGTGACGCCTCGTTCTGTTACTTTAATTTGAATTCCCGTTAAAATAGGAATCGTTACTTGATTACTAATTGCACGCATTACATTTGATAAACGATCGAGTAATGCTTTTCGATTTACTGTAAACGATAATGTTACGTTTTGGTCTGTTGACATCGTCATGAAAAGATTCTCCTTTTTCCTTATATAATATATGTTTTTAAGTAATAGTAGTAATAGGGGCTGTGGATATGTTGATAAGTGATACAAACACTGATATAACAACGAAAACAGGTGTGGATAACAATGTGGATAAAAAGTAGAGTTATTCACACGCTGTGGATAACATTAGCGCCCTAACGTCGTACAAATCGTTTGAATCGTTTCTTGTAATTGTTCGTCTTCTTGCAACAATTTCGTAATTTTGTCGTGTGCATGAATGACTGTAGAATGATCACGTCCTCCAAATTCTTCTCCAATTTTCGGCAAAGAAAGTGGTGTCAGTTCGCGAGATAAATACATGGCAATTTGTCGTGGAAAAGCGATAGAACGTGTACGTTTAGGTGAGACAAAGTCTTCGAGCGTAATGTTGTAATGTTCGCCGACGACTTCTTGAATACTTAAAACGGACACTTTTTTCGGTTTATTATCCGCGATAATATCTTTTAAAGCTTCTGCTGCTGTATCGATTGTAATCGGTTCTTCTACGAGTGAAGCGTACGCGACGACACGCGTTAATGCACCTTCTAGTTCTCGGATATTTGAATCGATCCGGTCGGCGATAAATAACATCACTTCATTCGGGATATTTTCCATTTTGTCCGCTTCTGCTTTTTTCTTTAAAATCGCGATACGTGTTTCTAAGTCAGGTGGTGAAATATCCGTAATGAGTCCCCATTCAAACCGCGAACGAAGGCGGTCTTCTAACGTTGAAATTTCACGTGGTGGACGATCGCTTGAAATAATAATTTGTTTTGCATCTTCGTGCAAAGCGTTGAACGTATGGAAAAATTCTTCTTGTGTTCGCTCTTTTTTTTCTAAAAATTGAATATCATCAATAAGCAAAACATCAACCGTTCGATATTGATTCCGAAACTCTTCGGCTTTATTTTCTTGAATCGAGTTAATAAATTCATTCATAAACTTTTCGCTTGATACGTATACGACTTTTTTCGACGGATCTTGTTCTAAAACGTAATGACCGATAGCATGCATTAAATGGGTTTTACCAAGACCAACTCCTCCGTAAATAAATAAAGGGTTGTACGCTTCAGCAGGCGCTTCAGCTACAGCAAGTGAAGCAGCATGCGCAAAACGGTTACCTGCTCCGATAACGAACGTTTCAAACGTATATTTCGGATTTAACATGACGTTCGAAGACGGTAAATACGTCTCTTCAGTAACCATCACGTCCATCGGCTTCCGTTCAGGCATAAAGGAATCATTATCTTTAATCGCTTGCGGCACGATAAAACGAATGATCCGTTTCTTTTTCGTAACTTTCGTTAAAGCGTCAGTAACGAGTTGAACGTAGTTTTTTTCTAACCAATCTTGTGTGAAAGAGTTCGGTACGCCAATCGTTGCCGAATGTTCATTACATTCTAACAAGACGGTCGATTTTAACCACGTTTCAAAACTCGGTTTCGAGACGCTTTTTTCGACTTCATCGAGGACAGTTGCCCACGTTGAATCGAGTGAATGAGACATCAAATAAAATCCCTCCTTTTTTAAAGTTGTACACATTGTCCACAGTCATCAAATGAAAGAATACACAGCTGTTCATAACAATTATCAACAGCTTGTGGATAATGTGGATTATTTTTTAAAGTTATGTACATATCCACAACTTGCTGTGAATAACTATAACAACAAAACCTATATATCGCAAGGGTTAGAAAGAGAAAGTTAAGTTATGCACAATTATCCACAAGGTATAATTCACAGCCTGTGAGTATGTGGATAAAATGTTCATAACATTGTGGAAGACAAAAAACGTTGAAAAAATAGTCTACAAGTTTATCCCCAAAAAGTAAAGGTTTTTGTGGATAAGTAAACGACTCGTATCCTCTCCGAATTGAGACGTACATCCGAAGTGATTGTCGCAAAAAAGAACATAAAAAAACCCGAGTGATGCATTACAAAATGTAAGTCATCACTCGGGCAATAATCGGTTAAGCGGAATAAACAGTCGTCACTTGACGATCAATTAAACGTGCTGCTTTCGGACGAACGAGTCGCTCTCCTTTTGAATGGAAAATATTTAATGCGACTAAGCGCGTCATCACTCGTTCAATTTCTTCATCTGTAAATGATTCACGTGGTGCAGGAACGTTGAGGCGAAAATCACGTTCTTCCGCGTCAACGAAAATCAGTTGAAGTTGTTTCATGTTCAAAAACTCCTTTCATTATTCAATATCGGAAGTTGTCACGAGTTGGACGAGATCGAGTTCTTCTGTCGATAACGAATAAAGAAGTGTCATCGCTTCTTGTAACGCTTCAGGTTGAACAGAAGTTCGAACGTAGTTAAACGTTTTCGTCTTCTGTTTTTCTTTCCCTTCCTCGTCTTTGTAAAAAATAAGGCAACGTGCTGCTGCAGTAGCTGCTACAAACTGCATTGTATCTCCTCCTTTCACTTTCTATATAGAACGGGAGCGAAAAAAAGAGACAACAACTCGCTAAAAATTTACAAACTTTTAAATTGTACATTGACAGATGACAAGCATATCGCTATAATATTTAAGACCTTATAGAACAAGTGAAGCAATCAAGATGAAAATAATTAATAGCTGATCAGGAGGTGGAATCATGAAACGTACATTCCAACCGAATAAACGTAAACGTAGTAAAGTTCACGGCTTCCGTAAACGTATGAGCACGAAAAATGGTCGTAAGATCCTCGCTGCACGTCGTCGTAAAGGAAGAAAAGTACTTTCTTCATAATTAGACCACTGACCTTTCAGTGGTCTTTTCTTTTGATAATTTTCATATGAAATGTGAAAAAGAGCAAAAGAAGATGAAAAATGTACTGTCGGAATGAGATAAAGTAGGTGAACGTATGCGAAAAGCGCAACGTGTAAAATCAGAAAAAGATTTTCAACTCGTCTTTGAGCGAGGAACGTCGTATGCGAATCGTCAATTTGTCGTATACGTTTATGAAAAAAAAGACCAACCGTATTTTCGAATCGGTCTTTCAGTGAGTAAACGGTTAGGCAACGCCGTGAAACGCAATCAAATTAAACGATACATTCGTCACTCTTTTTTAGAGATGAAAAAGGAATTGAAGCAAGATGTCGATTACGTCATTATTGCGCGTCAACAAGCGAAAGATTTAGATTTTCATCAGACGAAAAAAAGTTTACAACACGTATTGCGAATTGCGCGTTGTTTACCTCGAACGAAAAAACGCACACGTACAAAAGTAGATGGAGGAGTTCATTCGTGACGAAAAGTATGAAGAAAAAAATCGTACTGATGCTCGCATTTGCAGCGATTACGTTCTTCCTAGCAGGTTGTGGTGATTTTAAAGAACCGATTTATGCCGATACAGAAGGTTTTTGGAGCCGTTATATCGTATGGCCAATCGTTTCTCTCGTCACTATATTTAAAAATTGGCTCGGAACGTATGCATTAAGTATTATTGCGGTGACGATTTTAATTCGTGTCGTATTATTACCTTTAATGATTCAACAAGTGAAAAATACGAAAAAAATGCAAGCAGTTCAACCAGAATTACAAGCATTGAAAGAAAAGTACAAATCAAAAGACGCGGTCACACAACAAAAGTATCAGGAAGAAATGCAACGGATTATTTTAGAACGTGAAATTAATCCGGCGGCTGGTTGTTTACCAGTCCTCGTGCAAATGCCGATCATTATCGGTTTATACCATGCGATCAGTCGTATGAATGCAACACCTGAAATTGAGCTCGGTACGTTTATCGGATTCCAATTAGCAGAACCGAGCATTATTTTAGCTATTCTCGCTGGTTTAATGCAGTTCGTCGTTTTACGAACAGGTCCAGCGATGGATAACCCCCAAATGAAAATGATGATGTACATTATGCCGTTTATGATTATCGGTATCGGTATGATTTTACCCGCTGCGATTGCACTTTACTGGATCGTCGGTAACATTTTCATGTTCGTCCAAAACATTTTCATGTACAAACCGTTCCAAAAAGAAGAACAACCTGTACAACCGAAAAAAGCGAAGAAAAAATAAAGATAGACAAAGCGTAGCGGAAAAAATCTGCTGCGCTTTCTTCTTTCTTTTATTGTGGATAACGAATAGTTGAACGTTACGTTGTGGATAATTTTTTAAACGTCATTCGTGCAACTTGAACGTGCATACGTTATGATAAAATGAAGAAAATATATGGAATAGAAAGGTGAATCACCTGATGAAATTAGATACGATTGCTGCGATTTCGACGCCGATGGGAGAAGGAGCAATTGCGATTGTCCGACTGAGTGGAGATGAAGCGGTCCGCATCGCTTCATCGATTTTTCGTGCGCCTTCAAACAAAACGTTAGAAGACGTTCCGACCCATACGATTCATTACGGGCATCTCATCGATCCGAAGACAGAACAAATAGTAGAAGAAGTGATGGTTTCAGTCATGCGTGGGCCGAAAACATTTACGCGTGAAGATGTCGTAGAAATTAATAGTCACGGCGGTATCGTAGCAGTAAACCGTGTACTCGAACTCGTCCTCCAGCAAGGAGCCCGTTTAGCAGAACCTGGTGAATTTACGAAACGTGCCTTTTTAAATGGGCGTATCGATTTATCACAAGCGGAAGCGGTAATGGACGTCATTCGCGCGAAAACAGACAAAGCGATGGATGTCGCGTTAGATCAAATTGAAGGGCGTCTATCTCGCTTAATTCGAGAACTTCGTCAAAAAATATTAGAAATTCTCGCTCAAGTAGAAGTCAATATTGATTATCCAGAATACGACGACGTCGAAGAAGTGACGATTCCCTTACTTGAAACGAATGCGACATACGTTCAGCGTGAAATTGAACGATTACTCGCGACGAGCCGCCAAGGAAAAATTGTTCGCGAAGGGTTATCAACCGTTATCGTCGGACGTCCAAACGTCGGGAAGTCCTCGCTTTTAAATAGTCTCGTCCAAGAAAATAAAGCGATCGTCACCGACATCGCCGGTACGACGCGTGATATTATAGAAGAATATGTCAACGTAAAAGGTGTCCCGTTACGACTCGTCGACACAGCAGGAATACGAGAAACAGAAGATATCGTAGAACGAATGGGTGTTGAAAAGTCACGTGATATGTTACGAAAAGCCGATTTATTGTTACTCGTTTTAAACGCAGCAGAACCGTTACAAGAAGAAGATGTCCGTTTATTAGAGACGGTTCAACCGATGGAGACGATTATTATTTTAAATAAGACCGATTTACCGCGTCACATCGACTTACAACGAGTAAAACAACTCGCACATGATCACCCGATCGTCGAGACGTCCCTTTTACAAGATGAAGGAATCGACGAACTTGAAAAAGCGATCGGTGCATTATTTTTCGACGGTACAATTCAAGCGCAAGATGCGACATACGTTTCAAATGTTCGTCATATCGACTTATTGAAACGTGCGAAAGAAACGATAGAAGAAGCATTACAAGCCGCTGCGCTCGGAATGCCTGTCGATATGATTCAAATTGACCTCGTCCGAACGTGGGAACTGCTCGGTGAAGTGATAGGAGAACAAGTACAAGATCAACTGATTGACGAACTGTTTTCACAGTTTTGTTTAGGAAAATAAGAAAGGAAGTTGTAAAGTGAATCAACGATTTGAAGCAGGAACATTTGACTGTATCGTCGTCGGAGCCGGTCATGCAGGAGCAGAAGCAGCATTAGCCGCTGCAAAAAGAGGTGCTAAAACACTCGTCTTAACGATGAACTTAGACATGATTGCCTTCATGCCATGTAACCCGTCACTCGGAGGACCAGCAAAAGGAAACGTCATTCGCGAAATCGATGCACTCGGTGGAGCGATGGGAAAAGTCATCGATAAAACGCATATTCAAATGCGTATGTTAAATACGTCGAAAGGTCCAGCAGTGCGCGCATTACGTGCACAAGCAGATAAAGTATCGTACCAGTCTGAAATGAAAAAAACGATAGAACGTCAAGACAATTTAACGTTACGTCAAGCGATCGTCGAAGAATTGATCGTTGAAGACGGAGAAGTAAAAGGGGTCATCACACAAGTCGGTGCCATTTTCCGTTCAAAAACGGTCATCATTACGACAGGAACATTTCTCCGTGGTGAAATTATTATTGGCGATTTAAAATATTCAAGCGGTCCGAACAACCAAATGCCAGCTGTCAAACTAGCGGAAAATTTAGAACAACTCGGATTTGACGTCGTTCGGTTTAAAACGGGAACACCTCCTCGTGTTAATAGCCGTACGATTGACTATTCGAAAACGGAAATTCAACCGGGAGACGACGAACCTCACGCGTTTAGTTATGAAACGACAGAGTTTATTATGGATCAAGTCCCTTGTTGGTTAACGTACACGACAGCAGAGACCCATCAAATTATTAACGACAATTTACACCTTGCGCCGATGTATTCAGGTGTAATCGAAGGAACAGGACCGCGTTACTGTCCATCGATTGAAGATAAAATCGTTCGTTTTTCAGACAAACCACGTCACCAAGTATTTTTAGAGCCGGAAGGAAGAAATACAGAAGAAATGTACGTCCAAGGGTTATCGACAAGTTTACCTGAACACGTACAACGTCATCTCGTCGCCAGCGTGCCGGGATTAGAAAAAGCAGAAATTATGCGTTCAGGTTATGCGATTGAATACGATGCGATCGTGCCGACACAATTGTGGCCAACGTTAGAAACGAAACAAGTGAAAAATTTATACACAGCTGGCCAATTGAACGGAACGAGTGGATATGAAGAAGCAGCAGCACAAGGATTAATGGCCGGTATTAATGCAGCGAGCCGTGTACTTGGAGAAGAAGAAGTCGTTCTCGGACGCGACGAAGCGTATATCGGAGTATTGATCGATGATCTCGTGACGAAAGGGACAGAAGAGCCGTATCGTCTGTTAACATCACGTGCGGAATACCGTTTATTACTTCGTCATGACAATGCGGATTTACGATTAACGGAAAAAGGATACGAAATCGGCTTAATTTCGAAAGAACGTTATGAAGCATTTAAAATAAAAGAACGTCAAATCGAAGAAGAGTTACAACGTCTCCAGACGACGACAGTGAAGCCATCAAAAGAAGTGAACGAAGCGTTAGAAGCAGTCGGTAGTACACCGATTCGTGAACCCCTTCGCGCACACGCTTTACTCAAACGACCGGAAGTGCCGTATACGGTCATTCGTCAAATCGCACCGAGTGATATGGACGTATCAGAAGCCGTCGGTGAACAAGTCGAAATTGCGACAAAATACGAAGGGTACTTAAAAAAATCACTTCAACATGTCGAAAAAATGAAACGAATGGAAGATAAACGAATTCCAGAAGATATCGATTGGGACGCGGTGTCAGGAATCGCGACAGAAGCACGTTCGAAATTAAAAGAAGTCCATCCATTATCACTCGCACAAGCATCACGTATTGCCGGTGTGAACCCCGCAGACATTTCGATTTTAATGGTATATTTAGAACAAGGTAAAATTGCACGACTTCCGAAAGAAAAGTAAAAAAAAACCTGAAAACATATACCGTTTTCAGGTTTTTTATAAAAGAGAGGTTATCGATTATGAACGAACAACAATTTATTGAAGCATTGCGCGCACATGGAATTGAATTAACAGATCATCAACTCGCACAATTTGAAATGTATTACGAAACGCTCGTCGAATGGAACGAAAAAATGAACTTAACGGCGATTACAGATAAAGAAGAAGTATATTTAAAACATTTTTACGACTCTATATCTGCAGCCTTTTACGTAGACTACAAAGGCGAACATACATTGTGTGACGTAGGAGCAGGGGCAGGGTTTCCGAGTATTCCGCTGAAAATATGTTATCCACAACTCGACGTTACAATTGTGGACTCTTTAAAAAAACGGATGACATTTTTAGACCATTTAGCAGAAAAGCTAGAACTTGAAAATGTACGATTTATTCACGCTCGAGCAGAAGAGTTCGGACAAGACAAGGCACATCGTGAGCAATACGACCTCGTTATGGCACGTGCAGTTGCGCGTTTGTCGGTATTGTCTGAGTATTGCATTCCACTCGTACGCGTCGGAGGTCAGTTTATCGCGATGAAAGGCGCAGCGGGAATGGATGAATATAAAGATGCAAAAGGAGCGATTCGTAAATTAGGTGGTCGTTTACGAGAAGAACATTTATTCCAATTGCCAAAAGAAGAAAGTGAACGTTACATTATGAAAATTGATAAAATTAAAGCGACACCGAAAAAATTCCCACGTAAACCCGGAACACCGAACAAATCACCGTTAAAATAAGGAGAGAAGAACATGTCGTACGGTAATACGTCGATTGACGATTTATTAAATGCGATGTTACAAAAAGAAGAAGCACACATTGAGTACGTCGAAGTGACGCAAATTGATACGAACCCGTATCAACCGCGTCGACGATTTGATGAAGAAGCATTGAGCGAATTAAGTCGGTCGATTGAAACGTACGGCGTTATTCAACCGATTGTCGTTCGTCCGAAAGGGAATCGGTATGAACTCGTCGCAGGTGAACGACGACTACGAGCGACGAAATTACTCGGCCACGACCAAATTCCAGCGCTCATCCGTACGTTATCTGATCGTGAGTCGATGGAAATTGCGCTTCTTGAAAATTTACAACGGGAACAACTGTCGTCTATTGAAGAAGCAGAAGCTTACGCTTTTTTAATGAACGAGCTACAACTTTCTCAACAAGCATTATCCGAACGTGTCGGAAAAAGTCGATCACATATTGCGAATCATTTACGTTTACTTCAATTGCCTGAAGAAGTGAAAAAGCGCATCGATCGCCACGAATTGACGATGGGGCACGGTCGCATGTTGTTACGGATAGAAGAAGAAGCACGATGTATTCAATTAGCTAAGCACGCTGTACAACAAAGATGGAGTGTACGCGAACTCGAACGTCAAATCGACGTACTTCAAAAAGACCGCGTCGCGAAAAAAGAACAACGTGACATTTTCATTGAAGCCGAACAAAGCGAACTGTCACGAACGTACGAATGTCCCGTGACGATTACGAGTGCGGTGAAAGGAAAAATTGAACTACATTACGATTCGTTACAGACGTTAAACGATTTGTTAGAGAAGTTGAAACGTTAGGAGGCGAACGATGGATTTAGAACTAGAACAAGATGCAGAACAAGTGAAACAATTTATATTTAGTCCAGAGACGTGGGAACTACTCATGGTAAAATCGATTCGAATTACGTTAATTATCGTCTTGTCGATGGTTATCGTCCGGATTTTGAAAATCGTCATTCGAAGAGTTTTTTCGGTGAAAATTACGCCGATTCGTCGTTCGAAACGACGAGAAGAAACGTTACTAAAACTGTTACAAAATACCGTTGCTTACGTCGTCTATTTCGCCGCGATATTGGCGATATTAGGTGAATTTGCCATCGATGCGAAAGGTTTACTTGCAGGAGCAGGAGTGCTCGGTCTTGCCGTCGGTTTCGGAGCGCAAAACTTAGTACGTGACGTCATTACAGGATTTTTCATCTTATTTGAAGATCAATTTTCTGTCGGTGATTACGTCAAAGTCGGCGCAGCGGTCGGAACAGTTGAAGAAATCGGTTTACGAACGACTAAAATTCAAGCATACGGTGGAGAAATGCACATTATTCCGAATGGAAGTATTTCAGAAGTCGTCAACTACTCGATTCGCAACTCATTAGCGATTTTAGATATCGGCATCGCGTATGAAGCAGATATTGCACATGCTGAACGAGTGATCGAACAATTTCTTCAAACGATTCCGAACGAACGATATGAAGAAGTAATTACAACACCTGAATTAGTCGGTGTACAAAGTCTTGGAGCATCGGATGTCGTATTACGTATTACAGCGGAAACAGAACCGGTCATGAACTTTTCAGCCGCCCGTAAATTACGTCGAGATATTAAACAGTTGTTAGAGGATAATGAGATCGAAATACCGTATCAAAAAATGGTCATTTATCGTGAAGACGAGGGAGGAGAATCTTAAATGTCAGGAAAACAATTCGGACTTTATGATGTCGTCGAAATGAAAAAGCCACACCCGTGTGGAACGAACGAGTGGAAAATTATTCGAATGGGCGCAGATATTCGAATGAAATGTGAAGGATGCGGACATAGTGTCATGCTTCCACGAAGTGAATTTACGCGTAAAATGAAACGGGTCGTCAAAGTGTACGAAGAAGCGTAACATAGACAATTGAAACGAATGACATTATACTAGAAGCGTCTAAAAAACGTCTATATAAAAGAGAAAGGTTGTGTTCCTCGTGGCATTAACCGCAGGAATTGTCGGACTTCCGAACGTCGGAAAGTCGACTTTATTTAATGCAATTACAAAAGCTGGAGCAGAAGCAGCGAACTACCCATTCTGTACGATCGACCCAAACGTCGGAATCGTCGAAGTACCGGATGCACGTCTAGATAAGTTGACAGAACTCGTCACACCACAAAAAACAGTACCGACAGCATTCGAATTTACAGATATCGCAGGAATCGTTGAAGGAGCAAGTAAAGGGGAAGGACTCGGTAATAAATTCCTCTCACACATTCGTCAAGTCGATGCGATTTGCCAAGTCGTTCGTTGTTTTGATGACGAAAACATTACACACGTCTCTGGAAAAGTAAATCCGTTAGACGATATTGGTGTTATTAATTTAGAGTTAATTTTAGCAGACCTCGAAAGTGTCGATAAACGAATCGGACGTGTCGAGAAAATGGCACGTCAAAAAGATAAAGAAGCCGAAGCAGAGTTTGCGGTATTATCGAAGTTAAAAGAAGCATTTGAGCAAGAAAAACCGGCACGTTCTGTTTCATTAACGAAAGAAGAACATGAAATCGTCAAAGGGCTTCATTTATTAACGATTAAACCGATGCTTTACGTTGCTAACGTAGCAGAAGATGAAATTGCAGACGCAGAAGCGAATGAACACGTACAAGCCGTTCGTCGTTTTGCACAAGAAGATGATGCACAAGTGATCGTCGTCAGTGCAAAAATTGAAGAAGAACTCGCTGTACTAGACGATGACGAAAAAGAAATTTTCTTAGAAGAACTCGGTATCGAAGAAGCAGGGCTTGACCTTTTAATTCGTGCAACATACGATTTACTCGGACTTGCGACTTATTTCACAGCAGGCGTAAAAGAAGTCCGTGCGTGGACGTTCAAAAAGGGCATGAAAGCACCACAATGTGCAGGTGTTATTCATACAGATTTCGAACGTGGTTTCATCCGTGCTGAAACGGTATCCTATGAAGATTTACTCGAAGCAGGTTCTATGCAAGCAGCAAAAGAAGCAGGAAAAGTCCGTTCAGAAGGAAAAGAATACGTCGTGCAAGACGGCGACATTATGGAATTCCTTTTCAACGTTTAAAAAAGCAAACATCTTTTCTTCCGTCTCTTGGCGAAAGAAAAGATGTTTGTTGTCGTTTACGCGACAAATGAGCAGCTACCGTGTACATCGTATAGGAACGTCTCCTTTTCTCTAAAAAAGAAAGAAAAGAATTGAAATTCAAAGAATCCTATGGTAAAATCAGTTGATGTGAGTATAGAAAGTTCGTACTCCTTGTCTACATCGATTGTAGACCAAAGTCCATAGGGAGGTGACAATGATGAAAAAAAATGAATTAATGTACGTTCTTCAACCGACATTAGAAGAAGAAGCGAAAACAGCATTAGTTGAACGCCTTAACGGTGTTTTAACTGAAAACGGTGCTGAAATCATCGAGTCAAAAGAGTGGGGCAAACGCCGCTTCGCTTATGAGATTCAAGATTTCAAAGAAGGATTCTACTACCTCGTTACATTCAACGGCGACGGTAATGCAATTAACGAATTCACACACGTTGCAAACATGAACGAAGACGTTCTTCGTCACATGGCTGTTCGCCTTCCAGCATAATCTCGTCGGTCTTCGATGAAATAAATGAAAGGGGCTGTAAGCTGATATGATTAACCGAGTTGTTTTAGTCGGTCGTTTAACGAAAGATCCAGAATTGAAATATACGAAAAACGGAGTTGCTATGACACGCTTTACATTAGCGGTCAATCGCCCGTTTAAAAACCAACAAGGTGAAAACGAAGCAGACTTTATTAACTGTATTGCATGGCGTCGCCAAGCAGAAAATACAGCGACATACGTCGGCAAAGGTAGCTTAATTGGAATTGACGGACGCATTCAAACGAGCAATTTCGAAGGTCAAGATGGCCAACGTGTATTTATGACGGAAGTTGTAGCAGATAGTGTTCAGTTTTTAGAACCAAGAGGTGCATCACAACAACGTCAGCCACAATCTGGTTTCGGTGCTCCTAGTTTCGGAGGGCAACCTGCCCAGTCGAATCAACCATTTGGCGGAAGCCAGCAGCAAAACGCCGGTATGACACCACCGTTTCAGCAAAATACACAGCCGCAACAGCAAAACGAGAATTACACAAATATAAACGATGATCCATTTTCAAAAGGTGGTTCAGTTGACGTCTCAGACGATGACTTACCATTTTAATGAATAACGGACAATCGAAGGAGAAGGAGGGATTGCGTTATGGCACCACGTCGCGGAGGTCGTCGTCGTCGTAAAGTATGTTATTTCACTTCAAATAACATCAAATACATCGACTACAAAGACACAGATTTACTCAAAAAATTCATCTCTGAGCGCGGTAAAATTTTACCACGCCGTGTAACAGGAACAAGTGCGAAATACCAACGTAAATTAACACTTGCTATTAAACGTGCACGTATGATGGGATTACTTCCATTCGTAGCAGAAGAGTATTAATAAAAATGAACCGACCGAAAAGATTACTTTTCTGTCGGTTTTTTTATGCTCGCAAATCCGAGGGAATTGTGTAGAACCGATTCTTTTTCAAGTGTTGGGGTGACGAATACGTCACCCTAAATGAGAACCTATATTTTTATACTTATGACTCAATAGAATTTTTGATCACTTTCGTTTTGTTGTTTAATCCTTATACAAAACCGTTTGTATAGCCATAGACAAAGCTATTTAAAATCTCTGTTTGCTTTGCTTTAAATGTCATCACTGTACGCTTCATTGGCTCACAATTAGATGCTAACACTTCTTTATACCAATCAATCAGACCTTTTTTCACTTCTGAAATATCTTCTGACTCCTTCGA
>JASLJC010000013.1 GCA_030152585.1 Savagea sp.
CCAAGACTAATAAAAAGTAAAATAAAGACAAGGACCGTTATTGGAAAAATAAACCGATTAACTTTTGTCAAAAAATCACCTTCTTCTCCCAAAACTTTCTTCTAATATAATAAAAAAAGAAGAGCTCGACAACAAAATGAGACGGAATGGTCCGAACGACTGGAGTGAAAAGGAGAAAAGGCCTATTTTGCCAGTGGACAGAACGTTGTCATTTAAAAGCGAGATATGATAGGATAAACGTGCCTTCTTTTGAAGGAAATGAAATGATAAAAGGAGAAGATATAAATGGATATGAATGCATACGAAGCATATATGCGAGAAATTAATGAACCAGCACGAAAACAAATGGAAAGTTACGGTTTTACACAACTTGAAACAGTAGAAGCGGTAGATGAGGCAATGCAATCATTAAAAGAAGAAGGAACGGCACTGATTTTTATTAACTCAGTATGTGGTTGTGCAGCCGGAACGGCACGTCCCGCAGCGGAGCAAGCTTTACAAACTGTTTCACAACGTCCTGATTATTTATTGACTGTATTTGCAGGACAAGATCGAGAAGCAACAGACCGTATGCGTGAATATTTCGAAGGTCTTCCACCATCAAGTCCATCGATGGTCATCTGGAAAGACGGTAAAGTAGCGTACTATATGCCACGCGAACAAATCGAAGGATATACAGAAGATCAAGTAGCGGCTAATTTAGCAGGGATGTTAGAAGAGTTTTGCGGCGCATAATTGTGACGACAGCAGGTCGAGCGTCTGAAGAAACGAAAAAAGAGGCTAAACAATACGCGGAGACATATGGATATACATACGTCCCGCGTCACAAACGATCCATGCGTCGCTTACAAGAGACGTATCAACAAGGGATTATCGTATACAGTGTGCATCAATTAACTTATTACGCACAAGGTATGACGGATCCTTTTTTCTTTCACCCCGATACAGCGATGTTTCGGATGAAAAATATACAAAAGAATCGATCTGACGCCTTAATAGAAGCGACACAATTAAAAGAAGGAGATACATTTTTAGATTGTACGCTTGGTCGAGGCTCTGACAGTATTATCGCTTCATACATCGTAGGTGATCGCGGACGAGTCGTTGGAATTGAAAAAGAAAGAGTTGTCGCACATATCGTTGAACGTGGACTCCAGACGTGGCAAACGGGGAGCTCATCAAAAGATGCAGCATTGCGCCGAATTATCGTTGAAACCGGAGATGCTTTATCGAAGTTGAAGACGTACGAAACGAATACGTTCGATGTCGTTTATTTAGATCCGATGTTTGAAGAGACAGTCGAGCGGTCTGACAACTTTGCTTCATTACGTACAATCGGTATAGTAGAAGAGGTAACGACTGAATGGATAGAAGAAGCTTATCGCGTTGCTCGTCGTCGAGTTGTAATGAAAGATCATTTTCGTTCGAAGCGATTTGAGCAATTCGGAATGTCGCGCATGACGAGACATTCTAGCCGGACACACTTCGGTTATTTACAGAAAAAATGAAACTTTTTCATTCGTGTAACCGTTATATAAAGTAACGACTACGAATGAAAGGGGTATGTGATGAAGAAAAGTGTAAACTGGATGAAACGATTATTTGTCGGTGCAGTTGCGGTTGCAACGCTCGGAATTGTTTCACCGAATCATGAAATTTGGTCGACGTGGCTCGAAAACTCAGAAGAAAGAGCAAATACATCGACGTCTAAAGAAACACGTATAGAAGAGCCAGCGTATGATTTATATTGGCCGGAAGAACAACTCGTGCAAGACGAGCCGACGAATCAGCTGTATGAAAATGTATATGCCGATGCCTATTCAAAATTTGGAGAAAAGATTGGTCCTGTACTCCAACCGATATTTGATGAAGAAATATTTCCCGCAATGAAACGCGCGGTAGAAGAAACACATGACCGAACACAACTTTCTCATCTCATTATCGCTTCGAAACCATCGGGTCATTACGGAGAGCGAATTGTTCATTTGCAAGACAAAAGAACGAATCAGCCTACCTTTTATTTTCACGTTCGAACAGAAAATCGTCCGAAAGATGGTTATTATTACAATTTCCATTACCATACAAAAAATGATCAATTTGAAGAGCATCATACATTAGCGACTGTTTTTTGGTCGAAAAATACGCCACCTAAATGGCGCGCATAAACGATAAAACTGTCTTTTTTACGCCTATAAAAAGACAGTTTTTTGTTTCTACAATATATGTTGGGGGTTTTACACCATTCCGCTAGCGTCCGCAAATCTGTACATATAGAAGAATAAAAGAAAAATTAACTGCTATTATTGTAGAAAAATGTGTCATTAAAATTTATAGACTCAAGGTGATAAAGTGAATAAGTTAAAGAAAAGGTTATTAAATTTATCGATAGGAGAATTTGCAGCAACATGTGTCTTTATATATATTTACATATCATTAAATTTAATAACAATAGGACTTGCTAATTTAATAGCATTTTTATATTTGATATTTATTTTAATACAGGGAAGTATTTACTGGTTTTATAGATACAGATTAATAGTCAAAAGAGAAGAGTCTAATCCTAAAGCTATAAAACTTCTTAGTAATTTAAGGAAGCTCAATATGATTATAATAATAGGTATAATCATTCTAACACCTTTTATTATAAGTAATTATACAGACCTATTAATTGCTATTGGATTACTTTTGTTTGGAATAATTGAGTATATCAACTATTATTGGTATCAATTAAGTTATGGAATATCAGGATTCAATATAAAAATCTTATTAGATAAAGGGTTGCAAAAATCAAGTATAGCCAAAATTATTAGTAAAAATTCTTAAGATGCATCGTTAGAATTATGTGAATTAAACAGTCTTTAAAATTTTGTCTTCGGCTTCCTGTGAAGCTGAAAGAGTATTTAGAGCTAAAGTAAAATTAGAGGATGTTTTTCTATTCTTTTTTTCCTTTGTTCAAATAATATAAAGCAGTAAAAGTGAACGGAGGCTGAGACCAAACAGTCTCTAAATGACAGGAGACACTCGAATGATTAAAAATTCAAGTGTCTTTTTAAGGTTCTTTTTTATTTCATTTCAAAATGTTATTGTGAAATAAAAACATTTTTTTGATAAGATAAGAAAGAGAAAAAAGTTTATATTTTTTGTTATACTAAGATGTATATGTTTAGAGGAGGATGAAGATGGAACAATATTTAAATTTATGTCGGCACGTCTTACGAGAAGGTGTCGAAAAAAATGATCGAACGGGTACCGGAACGACGAGTGTGTTCGGTTATCAAATGCGTTTTCCGTTAAGCGATGGCTTTCCATTATTGACGACGAAACGAACGGCATTCCGTCTCATCGTGTCAGAGTTGCTATGGTTTTTAAAAGGTGATACGAATGTGAAAACATTAATTGAAGCGCGCAACCCGATTTGGGATGAATGGGCGTTTGAACAATGGGTAGAAAGTGAAGAATATGAAGGTCCTGATATGACGAATTTCGGCTTACGTGCCCAGCAAGATGAATCATTTGCAAAACAATACGATGAACAAATGGAAAAGTTTAAAAATCAAGTAATGGAAGATGAAGCATTTGCTTGTCGATATGGTGATCTCGGACCAGTTTATGGTCGACAGTGGCGCTCGTGGCAAGGAGCAAATGGTGTCGTCGTTGATCAAATTCGAAACGTTATCGATAGTTTGAAAAATAACCCGGATTCACGCCGCCATTTAGTTACAGCATGGAATCCAGCAGAAGTAGACGATATGGCTTTGCCACCTTGTCATATTTTATTTCAGTTTTACGTAGCAGATGGAAAATTATCGTGCCAACTATATCAACGAAGTGCAGACATCTTTTTAGGTGTACCTTTTAATATCGCATCGTATGCCTTATTAACTCACCTCATTGCACGAGAAGTCGGATTAGAAGTGGGAGATTTCGTTCATACATTAGGCGATGCACATATTTACTCGAATCACTTTGATCAAGTAAATGAACAGTTGTCAAGAACACCGCGTGCTTTACCATCGATTCGCATTCACGGTGAAGGAAAATCAATTTTTGAATTAGAATTAGAAGATATTGAATTGATCGGTTATGATCCACACCCGAAAATTAAAGCACCTGTTGCGGTATAAAGGAGACTGAAAATGTTATCATTATTCGTTGCACATGCAAATGATCGCGTCATTGGATACGAAAACGATATGCCGTGGGATGTACCAGGCGATTTAGCTTATTTTAAGCGTCGCACAATGGGAAAGCCAATCATTATGGGACGTAAAACGTATGAATCGATTGGGCGACCGCTCCCAGGGCGTTTAAATATTATCATTACGCGGAATGCGTCTTATGAAGTGCCAGAAGGTGTTGTCGTTACAACATCGCTTGAAGAAGCGATACGAGTCGGCTATGCTGACGGCGCACAAGAACTGATGATTATCGGCGGCGAACAAATCTTTAAAGAAGCGATTGATCGAGCAGATCGTATGTATATTACAAAAATTGATGAAACGTATAAAGGGGATACATTTTTCCCGTCGTATGATTTACAAGAATGGAACACAATCGAAGCGTCACCGACAGAAATAAATGATGAAGGTGTGCCATATACATTTTATGTTTATGAAAGGAAAGAGCGCTCGTGATTCGGTCGATTCGCACGTACAGTTATTTATTTGGTTTCTTACCTTTATCATTACCTTTACTTCGGAAAATTCGAAAACTACCAGATGATCTGCCAACATACGAGCGAGATCAATACGTTGATCAATATCCACGTCATTGGGCGCAAGGGATTTTAAACCGAACAAAAAGTGAAATATATGTAGAAGGATTAGAACATTTAACAGAAGAGCCTGCAATGATCATTTGCAATCATGAAGGGAATTTTGATATTCCGACATTGATTGCAACATTGCCGAAGCCATTTGGATTTATTTCGAAAGTCGAAGTGAAAAAGTTGCCCGTCATTCGAGATTGGATGGAAGAAATGAACTGTATCTTTTTAGATCGTTCGGATAGACGAAGTGCAATGCAAGTATTGACAGATGCGAAAGATTCGCTCGAAGCGGGTCATTCGCTCGTCATGTTTCCAGAAGGGACGCGTAGTCAAGGTGGCGACATGCAACCGTTTAAATCAGGTTTTGCTAAAATTGCCCAAGATGCAGGAGTGCAAGTCATTCCTGTCGTTATTCGTGGAACGAGTCAAGTGATGGAACAACATAACAATTGGATTCATCCCGCACGAATAGATGTCCAAGTGTTACCACCATTGACGAAAGAAACGGTCTCCTCTTATTCACGTAAAGCGCTCGTCGAATTAGCAGAGCAAACTATGCGCTCGGCGTGGGAGCAATTGAAACGAAAAAGAGAACAGGAAGAAAAGGATGTGCAGTAACGTGGGAAAAATTCATATTGTAACAGATTCAACAGCTGACTTATTAGAAGGAGATATTGAAAAGTACGACCTTCACGTCGTGCCATTAAACATCTTTATCGATGACCAAACGTTCGTAGACCGTGTAGATTTACAACCGGACGTTTTCTTAGATATGATGCGCGAAGCGAAAGAATTACCAAAAAGTTCACAACCAGCTGTCGGTGTTATTAAAGAACTTTATGATGAACTCGGAAAAGATGGAGATTCGATTATTTCGATTCATATGACTGGTGGCATGAGTGGGACGGTTGAAGCGGCGCGTAATGCTGCACAAATGACAACAGCAGACGTTACAGTCATTGATTCGCAATATATTTCACATGCACTTGCCTTTCAAGTGAGAGAAGCAGCTATCATGGCAAAAGAAGGAAAAACAGTCGATGAAATTGTGACGCGTCTTGAAGAAGTACGAGACAATACATCTTTATACGTCGTTGTAGACGTCCTCGACAATTTAGTGAAAGGTGGACGAATCGGTAAAGGAGCTGGAATGATCGGTTCTTTCTTAAATATTAAACCGATTGCGATGTTACAAGACGGTGTATATGCTCCTGTCGGCAAAGCACGTAGCCATAAGCAAGTCGTTCGCCAGTTATTTAACGAGTTTAAAGAAGCGATTGAAGGGAAAGTAGTAAAAGGAATCGGTATAGCGCATGCAAACGGTTGGAAAATGGGCGAACCGTTAAAAGAGAAAATTGAGGAACTCGGTGTCGTTAGCGACGTCCCATTAACATACACGACGCCTATTATTAGTACACATACAGGTGAAGGTGCGATTGGATTTATGTTTTATGCAGAATAATTGAATGGAAGGAGAGAGCGGATGCAAAAGTGGATACTCGGCTTTATGTTCGCTCTTTTCGTCTTCTTTTTAGCGAGTTGTGAAACGTCTGAACGACAAACCGTTCGCCTCGTCGGGCTTGGCGACTCGTTGACAGAAGGAATTGGAGACGAAAAAGACGAAGGCGGTTATTTTGGTCGTGTAGTAAAACGGCTAGAAAATAGTGAAGATGTAGCAGCTGTTGAAGCATCGAATTTCGGAAAAAGTGGTCATCGAAGTGAACAGTTATTAGAACGACTCGAAAAAGAAGAAAAAATGAATC
>JASLJC010000028.1 GCA_030152585.1 Savagea sp.
ACGAAAGTGATCAAAAGAGCAGCCTACGGCTTTCGTTCTTTTGATCACTTCCGAGCAAAGATTTTATTGAGTCATAAGTATAAAAATATAGGTTCTCATTTAGGGTGACGGATTCGTCACCCCAACACTTGAAAAAGAACCTCATTTTATTGTGGATGATGTTGATCAAATTGTTCTAATGCTTCTTCTGTTTCAAGCCAATCGAGTTCAACAGCTTCTTTTGTGGATAACTTTTCGTTTAAATCTTCTTGTAAAGCAATCAATGCGACGTGATCGTCCGCTAACTGTGGATGATTCATTTCTTCATATAATTGTTCAATCGCTTTTTCTAACGATTGCATTTCTTTTTCGAGTCGATCAATCGCTCGTGTGAACTTTCGACGCTCGCGTTCGACTTCTTTAGACCGATACACTTTTTTCACCTTCGTATCGTCTTTTGGCGTATCTTCTTCATTTTGTAGCAATTCAAGTTCTAGTAGTTCTTGTTTTTTTTCTAAATAATAATTGTAATCCCCTAAATATTCATTTACCCCATTTTTCGTGAGCTCGACAACTTTTGTAGCGATTCGGTTCATAAAATATCGGTCGTGAGAAACGAATAAAATCGTACCGTTGAAATCATCGAGGGCATTTTCTAACACTTCTTTACTATCTAAGTCAAGATGGTTTGTCGGTTCGTCCAAAATAAGCGTATTCGCTTTTTCGAGCATGAGCTTTGCAAGAGAAAGACGGGCACGTTCGCCACCCGAAAGTGACCGCACTGGCTTTTCGACGTCATCTCCTGAAAAAAGAAAGCTACCGAGTAAAGAACGTACATCTCCTTCATCTAACATCGGCCAATCATCCCAAATTTCATTTAATACAGTACCTGTACCGAGTAAAGTCGCTTGTTGCTGATCGTAATACCCGAATGAAACGTTCGTCCCGTAAAAAATATCGCCTTTTAACGGTGGAATTTGTCGAATGATCGTTTTCAAAAATGTCGATTTCCCGACACCGTTAGGACCGACAATGGCAATTCGTTCTTGTCGTTTCATTTGAAATTGAATATTGCATGCGACGGGATGTTCGTAACCGATCGCAACGTCCCGACAATGTAAAACGTCATTTCCGCTATCTTTTTCAACTTGGAATGAAAAACGGGCAGAACGTTCTTTGCCATCAGGTGCGTCCATCCATTCGGTTCGTTCTAGTTGTTTGCGACGACTTTTAGCCATTTTACTCGTCGAAGCACGGGCAATATTACGGGCAATATAATCTTCTAATTTGGCACGTTCTGTTTGTTCTTTTTCGAAACGTTTCTTTTCAATCGTATAATTTTTCGCTTTTTCATCGACGTAATAGCTGTAATTGCCATTATATTTTGTGACGTGTCGACGCGACACTTCATAAACGACATTAACGAGTCGATCGAGGAAAAAACGGTCGTGAGAAACGATTAAAATAGAGCCTCTATAACTATGTAAATAAGATTCGAGCCATTCAAGCGTTTCAATATCTAAATGGTTTGTCGGCTCATCTAAAATGAGTAAGTCGGGATGAGTAAGGAGCAATTTCGCGAGTGAGAGACGTGTTTTTTGCCCACCTGAAAGCGTCGAAACTTGTTTATCGTAATCGTCTTCATAAAATTGCATCCCGTTGAGAACCGCTTTCGTATCGGCTTCGTATTGATATCCACCTTTTGAAGCATACGTTTGTTGTAAGTGATCATATTGAGATAAAACATTTGTATATCGTTGTTCATCTGTATGGGGAGATAAAGACGACATTTCAATTTCGAGTGTGCGAATTTGTTGTTCAAGCATTTTCATATGTTGAAAAACAGTCATCATTTCTTCCCAAATCGTCAACGACGAATCCATTTCAGCATGTTGGTCTAAATAACCGACCGAAATATCTTTTGGAATAATAATTTGTCCGCTATCGTAGGGAAGTTCACCTGCGATGATTTTTAATAACGTTGATTTTCCAGCACCGTTACGTCCGACAAGTGCGACGCGGTCTTGGTCGCGTACCGTTAATTTTGCATTTTCGAGAATAGGTACGCCTGAAAATGATTTTGTAACTTGATTGACTTGTAATACAATCATTTTTCCACCTCTATTCTATGTATCAGTGTAATCGAAAGACGTACGAGTAGCAATTGTTCGTCTTTACAATTAAAAGACAGTAAGGTACGATGTTCATAGATGTCTAGACGCATGTTCAGGAGGTAGACGATGAACGATATGAATCCAAATGTTCCGCAAGCGACGTCGAAACGGTTACCAATTTATTATCGCATTTTACGAAAATTCCAACACGATGGCGTCACACGTATTTCGTCTGGAGATTTAAGTAAAGCGATGAAAATTGATGCAGCGACGATTCGTCGGGACTTCTCTCATTTTGGGGCGCTCGGCCGTAAAGGATACGGATACAATGTAGATGAGCTCGTCACTTTTTTTAGTAAAGTGTTACAACAAGATGAAGAAACAGACGTAGCATTAGTCGGTGTCGGTAGTTTAGGCGGCGCCATTTTAAAATACAATTTTCAAAAAAATCATAATATACGTGTCGTCGTCGCATTCGACCCGAAAGCACCACATGAAGGTCGTAAGTTTAACGATATTGATCTTTATCATCCCGATGAGATTGAATCACAATTACGTGCACGAGATGTCCGTGTCGTTATTTTAACAGTGCCTTCTAAAGTCGCACAAGAAGTGACCGATCGTCTCGTTGCAGCAGGAACGAAAGGGATATTAAACTTTACACCCGTTCGTCTATCTGTTCCGAGTGATGTACGTATTCATACAATTGATTTATCAGTAGAATTACAAACGCTCATTTATTTTTTACGTAACGATGAGCAAGCAGAAGAAAAAGGCAATGAAGTGGAATAACCCTTCATTGCCTTTTTGAATTAAGGTAAAAATAGTTGAATCGTTTGGAACAGTTCAGGATAATATTTCATCGCAATGTATCCTGATAAAACGACATAACCGTTCATTAAAAAATGACCAATCATCGGTGCGAGTAAAGAACGAGACTTCATGTATACGTAAGCGAATACGTAAGCAGGAACGAGATAAGAGAAAATATGTGTAAAGTCCATATGAGCAGCGGCAAAAATAATACCGCTAATCGTTGCGGCGATAAAGTAATTCGTTCGTACATACAATTCACCAAAAATCGCTCGGCGGAATACGATTTCTTCTGTTAACGGTGCAACGATGACAATCGTAATTGCAAACAACGGTGACAATGCTACTTGCTCTAATAAAGAAGTCGTATTCTCAGAGCTTGTCACTTCTCCGACAAAAAATTGAGTGAGCACATTGACGACGACTTGCCCGATCATCGCTGCGACAAAACCGACGACCCCCCACCCGATAATTTTTAGAAAAGAAGCGCGCGGTCGGTCGAAAATAGTCCAATACTCTTTATGGAAGAAACTCCAAAAAAATAAGAAGAGAATCATCAGTGCACTCGTAGCTAAAACTGAAACGGTCACAAGTTTTGGAAAATGTTCAGCATCCGTTCCAATGATCGGTGCGAGCCATTTCATCATCGGTAATTGGAAAAACTGAAAGAATACAAACGTAAGAAGCATTAAAATGGAAATGAACCATTTTTTCATAAATGAAAAACCCTTTCTATTTATAGATTGTTCATATCATAACGTGCAATACGAAATAATGAAAATGTTTGAGTATAAGACTTGCAATTTTGTATCAAATTATTTAATATAGAAGATGTGTTAGCACTCTAATTAAATGAGTGCTAAAAAAGAAAACGAAAAAATTGAGGAGGTTGTTTTCATTGTTAAAACCATTAGGTGACCGCGTCATTATCGAGATTGTAGAAGCGGAAGAAAAAACAGCAAGCGGGATTGTACTCCCTGACTCAGCACAAGAAAAACCGCAGGAGGGGAAAGTCGTCGCAGTAAGCGAAAAAACAAACTTCGACTTAAAAGAAGGAGACAATATTATCTTCTCAAAATTTGCCGGTACAGAAGTCAGTTATGAAGGTAAAGAGTACTTAATTCTTCGCGAAACAGACATTTTAGCAGTTAAGCAATAATTTCGGAAACATTACTTTTAGGAGGGACTTTTACAAATGGCAAAAGATATTAAATTTAATGAAGACGCACGTAGCGCAATGCTTCGTGGAGTAGATACATTAGCAAACGCAGTGAAAGTAACATTAGGACCAAAAGGGCGTAACGTCGTATTAGAGCGTGCATTCGGTTCGCCACTCATTACAAATGACGGAGTAACGATTGCAAAAGAAATCGAACTCGAAGATAAATTTGAAAATATGGGTGCTAAACTCGTTGCAGAAGTAGCGTCAAAAACGAATGAAATTGCAGGAGACGGTACGACAACAGCGACAGTCCTTGCGCAAGCGATGATCCGAGAAGGGTTAAAAAACGTAACAGCAGGTGCGAATCCTGTCGGTATTCGTAAAGGTATTGAAGAGTCAGTAAAAGTAGCAGTTACAGAACTTCAAAATATCTCAGACAATATCGAAGACAAAGAAAAAATTGCACAAGTTGCGTCGATTTCATCAGGTGATGATGAAGTCGGTCAATTAATCGCAGAAGCGATGGAACGTGTTGGAAACGACGGTGTCATTACGATTGAAGAATCAAAAGGATTCGAAACAGAACTCGATGTCGTAGAAGGTATGGAGTTTGACCGTGGATATGCTTCTGCATATATGGCGACAGATACAGATAAAATGGAAGCGGTATTAGATAACCCGTACATTTTAATTACAGATAAAAAAATCACGAACATTCAAGAAATTTTACCGGTGTTAGAACAAGTCGTTCAGCAAGGTCGTCCGTTATTAATTATTGCAGAAGATGTTGAAGGAGAAGCACTCGCAACACTCGTTGTGAACAAACTTCGTGGAACATTCAACGCAGTGGCTGTAAAAGCGCCAGGATTTGGTGATCGTCGTAAAGCGATGCTTGAAGATATCGCTATTTTAACAGGCGGAGAGTTAATTACAGAAGATGTTGGTCTCGACTTACCTTCAGCAGATATTACACAACTCGGCCGTGCTGAAAAAGTTATCGTAACGAAAGATCATACGACAATTGTCGAAGGTAACGGAGAAGTTGAAAATATCGAACGTCGCGTTGCTCAAATCCGTGGTCAAATGGAAGAATCAACGTCAGAATTCGATAAAGAAAAATTACAAGAACGTTTAGCGAAACTTGCAGGTGGCGTTGCAGTCATTAAAGTAGGTGCTGCAACAGAAACAGAATTAAAAGAACGTAAACTTCGCATCGAAGACGCATTAAACTCAACACGCGCAGCGGTTGAAGAAGGAATCGTCTCAGGTGGGGGAACTGCACTCGTGAACGTCTACAAAAAAGTAGAAAGTCTTCTTGAAACGACAGAAGGCGATGTCACAACAGGTGTGAAAATCGTCCTTCGAGCATTAGAAGAGCCAGTACGTCAAATCGCGACAAACGCAGGTCTAGAAGGATCAATCGTGGTTGATCGTTTAAAACGTGAAGAAATCGGTATCGGTTTCGACGCAGCGACAGGCGAATGGGTGAACATGATGGAAGCAGGAGTAGTCGACCCAACAAAAGTGACACGTTCTGCTTTACAACACGCAGCAAGTGTAGCAGCAATGTTCTTAACGACAGAAGCAGTCGTTGCAGATAAACCAGAACCACAAGGAATGCCAGATATGGGTGGTATGGGCGGAATGCCAGACATGGGCGGCATGATGTAAAAACGACCAATAAACATTGATTTGACAGTGTTTAAAGGCGGTTAAATGTTATCGTGTTCATGTTTTTGCTCATGTTTTAAATGAATAAGGTTTTTTGAGAGGTCTTTCATTAAGTTACTAAACTTAGTGGAAGCCTCTTTTTTAGGTTCTATAATATCTGTTGGGGTTTCTACACAATTCCTTCGGATTTGCATGCAAGACGTGAGGCTCGCTCTTCAACTTCCCAAGCAAGTTTTTCCGGGAACTTGCTTGGGGTATTGGAAGAGCTCGCAATTCCGCAGGCGTCCGCAAATCCGAAGAATTGTACACAAAGATAAAACCCAGTACCTACTTATTTAAAAATAAATGGATACTGGGTTTTTATTTGGCTAGGTTTTGTCCCAGTCTCTTTCTTTCTTTCGAAAGGTTTTATCTAAAGAAGAGAGACAAATCTCCATCGGACTGTTACAAATAATCTCTCGTTGAATCGACTGAATGAAAATAGATTGAGTGAAAATCCGTCGCTACAAAAGGTTAAAGAATATTTGAAAATTCGGCTATTTTTAAAAATATTAAAATGAAAACGTTTCCACCTTATTACTTTTGTAAAAAAGAGATAAGAGAGAAATGAAAAAAAGTAAGCAATTCAATAAAAAATAAAAAGAAAGGTTCTCACTAAAAATAAAAACTTCAAATAAACTTCAAAAATAAGAAGGAGAAAAGCAAAATAACAAGAAAAAACAAAACAAAACAAATTAATATATTAAAAATAAAGAAAAGATGAAAGAAATAGCAAGAAGTCCGATATATATAACAGAGCCAATTAGTATATAACAAAAGTAAAAGTTGTGGATATTACTCGGAAATATCGTTTGTAAACGAAAATAAATAACTCAATATAGTCAAAATGGCTTAAAATACATAAAAGAAAAGATTTTCTTTGAAAAGTATTAAACTATAGTATATTGTGAACGATATAGAAAGAGGAATGCAAAAGTACTCTTTTTGAAACAAACTAAAAGTCATAGAGTATATCCAAAAATAACTAAAAATCAAATCGATTATTACTTCATTTCGTAAATAAATTGAAACTTTTACGTACATATGTGCGTAAATAAGATAGAAAAATTTTAGAAGTAATCTGTTTTGATTTTTAAATAAAAGATTAAGAAGAAAGAGGGATAGCCAAAGTGAAAAAGTATAGTCAGTTGTTTTCTTCATTATTAGTTGTGTTGTTAATGTTAAATTTAGCTACACCAGCAATTGCATTAGCTTCAACAGAAGGAATCGACACAAGCGACATTGTAGAAGGCGATGTTGCAAATGAAGTAGAACAATCAGTAGCAGATCCACTAGAAATAGTTGAAGAACAAATCGTAGAGCCTGCTCCGGCAGTGGAAACGAATGAAGAGCAAGTGGAGGTGTCACAACCCGTAGAAGAGACGGCGACACACCCGGCAGCTCAAACAGAAGTAGAAAAACTTCAAGAAGCAAATGAAGTGACACATGAAGCAATGAAAGTTGCGGAAGAAAATGTAGCAAACCAAGTTCGATCAGGTAGAAACTTGATTCCTGTGAAGATTACGAATACAGAACTTAAAGGAAATAAAGATACTTACCATAATGGAGATCAAATTGGTATTAAAATGGATTGGAACATTACTCCAGGAACGACAGTTCAATCAGGAGATTATTTCGAAGTTTCTTATCCACACTTCTTAAATGTTGCGAATCAAACACT
>JASLJC010000085.1 GCA_030152585.1 Savagea sp.
ATGTGGAACGATTCGACTTTAGAAAAGAAATCAGAAAGTTTGTTATAATAGAAGAAGTATGACAATAAAGGAGCCGCTCAAATGATAGGAAAAAAAGTGACATTGCGTCGTTTACAACAAGAAGATGCGATGGATCTTTTAACGATAGCAAGACAAAATAAAACGTATTGGTCGACGTATGAACCGGTGATGAGTGATACATATTATACGCTTGAAGCGCAATTAGATCGTCTCGATGAAGCAGAACGTCTTTATCATATGGGGAAAGAGTATCATTTCGGTATTTTTAATCGCTTTACCGATCGGTTAATCGGCCAAATTTCATTGTACGATGTGAAACAATTGCCGTATATGAAAGGAACGATCGGTTATTCGATGAGTGAAGAAATGACAGGCAAAGGACGAATGACAGAAGCGATTCAATTACTGACACGTTATGGTCATCGTCGTTTACGATTACGTCGTATTGAAGCGTATGTTTCCCCTGAAAATATCGGTTCAGTTCGCGTATTAGAACGGAATGGCTATGAAAGAGAAGGAACGATGCGAGATTATTTATATATTAATGGAAAGTGGGAAGACCATTATTTATACGCCCACACTTCTTCTATATAAAGACAAAAATACCTCTAAGTCGAGTCAAAATCATATTGCTTTGACTCACTTAAAGGTATTTTTTGAAAATCGGTTAATCGTTTTGTTCTTGTTGAATGGCTTGATATCCGTCGACGACGACGTCGAGACGACCTGTTTCGGGGTCAGCGACAAGTCCGTGAATCGGAATGTCTCTCGCCATTAACGGGTGATTACGAGCTGCGTCGACACTTTCAATGACGCTTTGTGTAACATCGTCAAATCCGCGCAACCAGTCGCAAAGATCGACACCTGAATATTCGAGCATTTTTAATGTACTTTCGTCGATACCACGCTCGTTCATCGAGCCTTTCATATGATTGACATCGACTGAACTCATACCACAATCGTAATGACCGACGATATAGAGTTCATCTGCACCGAGCTCGTAAAGAGCCACGAGAATACTACGCATAATCCCTCCGAATGGATGTGCGATAATGGCACCGGCACTTTTAATAATTTTCGCATCGCCGTTTTTTAAATTCATCGCTTTCGGTAATAATTCAATGAGACGTGTATCCATACAAGTTAAAATGACGATTCGTTTTTTCGGGAATTTCGTCGTTTGAAATTCTTCGTATTGTTTACGTTCAACGAATCGTTCGTTATGTTCCATAATGTCGTCAAGTAACGTCATTTCGTCATCCCCTCTTCCATAGTAAAACGCTTACATTTTACAGTTTAACAGATAATTTCAAAAAGCAAAAGAGAACATCGACACATTTTTACTCTAGGCGAATTGAAATCGAACGTAAATAGACACTTGAAGTTTCGTCGTTCAAGTGTCTACAGATGATAACATTAAAACGCCCAGTTACCTTGACGGAAAATAGGTACTGTACGGCCATCTTTCGTCGTAGCGTCAATATTCATTTCGCTTGAACCGATCATAAAGTCAACATGTGTCATACTGTCGTTTAAACCGTGTGCTTTCGTTTGTTCTGGCGTCATTTCTTTCCCGCCTTCTAAACAAAACGTATAAGCACTACCGATCGCTAAATGGTTTGAAGCGTTTTCGTCAAATAACGTATTGTAAAATAAAATATTGGCGTTTGAAATCGGAGAATCGTGTGGAACGAGCGCGACTTCGCCTAAATGACGAGCCCCTTCGTCTGTGTCAATTAGCTGTTGTAAAACATCTTGTCCTTTTTCAGCTTCAATCGCTACGATTTTCCCATCTTTAAACGTAATCGTAAAATGATCGATAATATTTCCACTATAACTTAGCGGTTTTGTACTTGAAACGTAACCATTTACACGGTCGCGATGTGGTACAGTAAATACTTCCTCTGTCGGCATGTTAGCCATAAATACGTGACCGTCTCGATTTACGCTACTGCCTCCTGTCCAAAGGTGACCTTCAGGTAAACCAATCGTTAACTTTGTCCCTGGTGCATCGTAGTGAAGAGATTCAATATTTAATTCGTTTAAGTAGTTCGCTTTTTCGTGAAGAGTTGCATCGAGTTGTTTCCATGCTTCTATCGGGTTGTCGACATCTGCACGAACCGCTTTGAAAATCGCATCCCATAAAAGAGCTACGCGTTCATTTTGAGGCGCATCTTCGAATACTTGTGCTGCCCAATCTTCAGAAGGGACTGCGATAACTGTCCAACTGAAATGATCCGACTGCATGAGACGACGGAAGGGAACGAGTGCTTGACCTGATGCTTTTTGAGCAGCACTTAATTTGTGAGCGTCTACCCCAGCTAACAAATTTGGACTTTCTGACACGATACTCATAAATGCTGCGCCTTCTTCAGCGAGTGTATTTCGTTCTAAAGCCTTCCATTCTGGAAACTGTTCAAATGCTTCTAAAGGTGCTTTTTCAAATTTTAATCGTGTAATCACATCATCTGACCAATCGACAAATACTTCTTTTGCGCCCTCATCATAAGCGATACGTACAACTTCACGGACAAAATCACGTGCGTCTAAAGAAGCACGGATATGTAACGTTTGGTTCGGTTGAATATTTACCCCTACTTTGACAGCGAGGTGTGCATAATTTGAAAGCTTTGTTTTAAATTCATTCATAAGTAAAAATTCCTTTCATTTTCTGTTATAATGGTAATATGTACAAAGTCTATCTTTAAAAAGAGTCACTTTTATTATCTTTTAAAGAATTCTAAGCACTTTGTCTATTATAAAGAATAACAAAGTTGATTGGAAGAAAACCGAACATATTAGGAGGTTGAGTCATGGATATTTCAACGGTCGTCGGTTTAATAGTAGGTGTCGTTTCCCTATTTGTCGGGATGATTTTAAAAGGTGTAACACCAGATGCTTTATTAAACCCAGCCGCAATCCTTATCATTATTTTCGGAACGATTGGTGCGGTCGTCATCGCATTCCCGATGGACGAACTAAAACGAGTTCCGAAACTTTTTGGTATTTTATTTAAAGAACAAAAACTCGCTTCAGATGGAGAGTTAATTAAAATGTTCTCAGAATGGGCAGATGTTGCGCGTCGAGAAGGTTTATTAGCATTAGAAGCAAAAGCAGATGAGATTGAAGATCCGTTTTTAAAAAATGGTCTCGGTCTAGCTATTGATGGACAAAACGCAGATTACATACGAGACGTGCTGACGGAAGAAGTAGAAGCGATGGAAGATCGCCACGCCGCAGGAGCGCTCATTTTCACACAAGCAGGTACATATGCACCAACGCTCGGGGTTTTAGGGGCAGTTGTCGGATTGATCGCAGCTTTGAAAGATATGAACGATATCGATGCTCTCGGTTTCGCGATTTCAGCTGCATTCGTTGCGACGTTACTCGGTATTTTTACAGGTTACGTTTTATGGCACCCGTTTGCGAATAAGTTAAAACGTAAATCAGCAGTCGAAGTACAACAAAAAATGATGATGATCGAAGGGATTTTATCTGTATTAGAAGGTGAAGCACCGCGTGTCATCGAACAAAAATTATCTTCTTACTTACCAGTAGAAGAACGTAAATTGTTGGAGGCAGAACTAGAAGGATAGGAGGCGAATCGGCTTGGCAAAGAAAAAACGTAAGAAAAAACAAGAAGAATGTGCTGACGAGTCCTGGTTACTTCCTTATTCTGACTTGTTAACACTATTACTCGCCCTTTTCATCGTATTGTTCGCTTCGAGTTCGCTCGATGAGTCGAAAATGGATCAAATGTCATCGGTTTTCAATGAGTTGTTTGATAGTGGTGTCGGTATTATGGATCACGACGCTCCTGTCGAAACGCCTGGAGAACAACAAGCACAGACTGATCCGAAAGATAGCGATAACGATGATGACGATAAGTCGTCCTATTTAGAAGATCAACAGTCGTTAGGTGAAACACAACAAAAATTAGACGATTTTATCGCAGCACACGAATTAGAAAACGTTTTTGAAACGAAAATGACAGACGAAGGGTTACTCGTGACGATTCGAGACAATGTGTTATTTGAAATGGGGCAAAGTGAAGTAAGTGCTGAACAAGTACAACTTGCTCGTGAAGTGTCGAACTTGCTCGTCTTTGATCGTCCACGTCAAGTCGTCATTACCGGACATACCGACGATGTTCCGATTAACAACGCGCAATATTCTTCTAACTGGGAACTAAGTGTAATGCGCGCAGTTAACTTTTTAAAAATAATTGTAGAAAACGAAGAAGTTGATGCTGTCAACTTTAGTGCAAAAGGTTACGGTGAATACCAACCGATAGCAGATAATAAAACAGCAGAAGGGCGTAGCAAAAACCGTCGTGTTGAAGTGTTAATTCAACCACTCGTTATGAAAGACGGAACGCCGATTCAAAATTAAATAGACATTAAAAAGCACGGGGATGGATTCATCCTCGTGCTTTTGTCATTCATTCGTCTTCCGGTCGTTTAGCGGATGAAACTTTCATCTGTTTTAAACGGTAACGATCGAAAATGACTGCGTTAATTTGTCCACAGACGATTAAAATCATTGCTGAAATATAAAGCCACATCATTAATACGATAATCGCACCGATACTTCCATAAGTATTCGAGTAATTTCCGTAATTACTAATGTAATAAGAAAAACCGAAAGAAGTAGCAATCCAACCGACCGTTGCGAATAAAGCACCGGGTAATACGGTAACGAACGGTATTTTTTCATTCGGGATCAGCCAGTAGACGAGTGTAAAGACGATGAAAATTAAAATAGGTGGTACGGTCCATCGAATTTGTTCCCACAAAGCGATGAAAGGTGCTTCTGCTCCGATAAATGAAAAGACGATAGAACCGAGAAACTCACCGAAAATAGGGAAAGCGAGGACGAATACGACGACAGCAATTAGTAATACGGTTAATAAGACAGCTGTTAACCGTGTAATGAAAAAGTTCGGTTGCTTTTCAACAAAATAAGACCGATTTAAAGCTTTCGTCAACGCATTCATTCCTTTAGAAGCTGACCAAATCGCCCCAATCGCCCCGATCGATAATAGCCCTCCGCTTCGTGTTTCTAATACTTCTTTTAACGTCGTTTCGATAAGAGAAGCGACATTTTCAGGAGCGTAATCTCGAATGAACTCAAAAATTTGCATATGATCTAAATTTAAAAACGGTAATAAAGTCATTAAAAAGATGAGTAAGGGAAAAAGAGAAAGAAGGAAGAAGAAGGCCAGTTGCGATCCGAGACCACTAATGTCTACTTTTTGAAGACGGACGATAAACTGTTGAATAAATCCGGTCGTCGTCGTCGTGTCAAATTCTTCAATCTCTTTTACAGTAACATCCCCTATAAATTGTCCGACTTTCGTATCTTCCATAAATTCATCTTTTTTCTGAACGAATTTATTTTTTTCTTTCTCCATTCATCTGCTCCTTTAAGACGGCTCGTTTGGATGATCAAATGCGTCTTTCGTTTCTTCAACGAGGTTTTTCATTTGAGGTGTTAATTGTTTTAATTGACTCACTTGGTCAATAATTTCACCTGCTTCACCTGAAATACGTTCGTAAAGCGATGTCCATTTGTTTACTTCGGATTCGATGTTTTGTTGTAAGACGTCTGGGTTTTTCGCGTAATATGTAACTTTATCTGCCCGACGTTTCATGATTTGGCGTGTCGTTGGGTCGAGTAAGCTAAGTAATCCCCCTACCGCTGCTCCGATGACAACCATTTTACTAAATTTACTTTTGTTCATTGTCCTAACTCCTTTCTAATCTAGTCTTTCTCTAGTATACCCGACAATCGTTAGCAGAAACAATTGTCAGACTATTCTAAAATACACTTGACGAAACGTTGAAAATCAATGATTATAGAATGAATCGTATATCTATTCATAAAAAAAGAAGGTGTTAGGTTGGAACAATTATTACAATTTTTAGAAAGTATAAGTGCGGTCATTTGGGGACCTCCCCTCCTCATTTTGCTTGTCGGAACGGGGATATGGTTAACATTTCGTCTCGCTTTCATTCAGTTGCGTCTGTTACCTTATTCATTGAAGCAAGTTTTCTCAACATCGCATGATTCGAAGGCAGAAGGGGACATTTCGCAATTTCAGTCGCTCATGACGGCAATGGCTGCGACAATTGGCGTCGGAAATATCGTCGGTGTTGCATCTGCTGTCGTACTCGGTGGACCAGGTGCTGTCTTTTGGATGTGGGTTGCTGGATTTTTTGGCATGGCTACAAAATATAGCGAAGCATTACTCGCTGTGAAATATCGAGTAACGAGTGCTAACGGAGAAAAATCAGGCGGTCCGATGTATTATTTAGAACACGGACTGAAGCAAAAATGGCTCGGTATTTTATTTGCGGTATTCGGGGCACTCGCTGCATTTGGTATCGGAAATGGAACACAATCAAAAGCGATTGCAGATGCAGTATATAGTACATTTGCAGTTCCGCATTGGTTAACCGGTATTACGCTCGTCGTTTTAGCAGGTCTCGTCATTTTAGGAGGGATTCGCGCGATTGGGAAAGTGACCGCCTTTTTCGTTCCGATGATGGCACTTTTTTATTTAATCGCAGGAATCGCCGTTATGATACTCCATTATGATCTCGTTCCAGTAGCTTTTCGTTTAATTTTCACAGACGCGTTTACAGGAACAGCTGTTGCCGGTGGTGCGCTCGGCGTTGTCATTCGTTTTGGAGTAGAACGGGGATTGTTTTCAAACGAAGCAGGTCTCGGTTCAGCGCCGATTGCCGCTGCGGCAGCGAAAACAGATGCACCGGGTCGTCAAGCTTTAATTTCGATGACACAAGTATTATTTGATACACTTATCATTTCGACGATTACAGGAGTAACAATCGTCATGTCCGGGGTTTGGCAAGATGCAACGTTAGAACAAGGGCAATTAACGGCAATTGCGTTCGGTCAATTGCTCGGTCCGATTGGTCCTTATCTCGTTTCGCTCGGCTTAATCTTTTTTGCGACTTCTACAATTCTCGGTTGGAGTTATTACGGAGAGAAATGTTTCCAATACGTCTGTCCGAATCCGACGGCGATTAAAGTGTACCGTATCGTATTCGTCTTATTTATATTCGTCGGCGCGACGGTATCATTAGAAGTCGTATGGGCGATGGCCGCGATTTTAAACGGTTTAATGGCAATTCCAAACTTAATCGGTTTACTCGGTTTAACGAGTGTCATCGTATATGAAACGAAGAAATTTCAACGTCAAATGAAAGAAGAAAAAAGAGAAGCAGTTGACGGTTTTTCAAAACAGTGACATGATGAAAGGAAGTAAAAAAGAAGAAAGGATGACGACATGGATTTAACGAAAGCAACGAAAGAAAATATCGTACATATGATTGAAGCGATTAAAGATAAACTTCGTATGGCAAATGTTGATGCAATGGACCCTCATTCATACAGTTTAGAACATTATGAAGATCTTCTCTTTATGTACAATATGATTATGAAACGTGACTCGTTTACACCGAATGAAATGCAAGCAATTGTAGAAGAACTCGGACAGATGCGAAGCATATAATACAAATACGACAAAAAAGCTACTTGAATGGACACTTCAAGTAGCTTTTTTATGTTCTTATATGAATATTCGTGATGTCAAAAAGATTCATGATCAACAATGTTTATCGAAAGGTTCTATCTGTTTTCATTGTCGTTTATTGTTCATCCATCGTATTTAACATACGTAATCCGTTTAAGATGACGAGAATCGTACTTCCTTCGTGTCCGATGACGCCAAGTGGTAATCCGACGACTTGGAAGAAGTTTGCCATAATTAAAATCGCGATGACTGTGACAGAGAAGAAAACGTTTTGTTTAATAATCCGTTGCATTTTACGCGATAACTTCACTGTGTATGCGATACGTGACAATTCATTTTTCATTAAGACGACGTCTGCAGTTTCAAGTGCAACATCGGTACCTTCTCCCATTGCGATACCTGAAGTTGCAGCTGCGAGCGCAGGAGCATCATTAATTCCGTCTCCAACCATTCCGACTTCACCGTCTTCTTTTAAAAGACGTTGTAATACTTCCATTTTTGTTTCAGGAAGACATTCTGCTTGGTAGTCGTCGATACCGACTTCGCGTGCGATAACACGGGCAGTCGTCTCGTTATCTCCTGTAAGCATCACTGTTTTAATTCCAAGTGCTTGTAAGTCACGAATTGCTTGAATTGCTTCTGGACGAACGGTATCTTTTAAGGCGGCAGCTGCGATAATACCTTTTTCATCTTTCATGAAGAAGACCGTTTTACCTTCAGATGCAAGTTGTTCAGCGATACCGTCATTAAACGTAGATGTTAATTGTTCCCCAATGAACCGTGGATTACCGACTAAAATTTCACGTCCGTCTTTCCAACTCCGTAGTCCATGTCCTGGGACATCTTCAATTTGAATCGCGCGGTCGATCGTTACATCATGTGTATTGGCATATTTGACAATCGCTTGAGCGAGTGGGTGGTTCGATTGTGACTCGATACTTGCCAAAAGAGTTAATGCTTCTTTTTCATCAAAACCATCACGAACGATGAAGTCTGTGACGACGGGTTTCCCTGTCGTTAATGTTCCAGTTTTATCAAACGCGATCGTTTTCATTGAGCCGAGGTGTTCTAAGTGAACGCCTCCTTTAAAGAGGACACCGCGTTTTGCTCCGTTTGAAATGGCTGCGAGTGTAGCGGGCATAATAGAAGCCATTAACGCACATGGACTTGCAACGACGAGTAAGACGATTGCACGGTAAAGGGATTCTTCCCATGTCCATCCTAATAGATAATGGGGAACGAACATCATTAAAATAGTTGCTGCGACGACGATTTTAACATATGTACCTTCAAATCGTTCGATAAATTGTTGTGAAGGAGACTTCGCATCTTGTGCGCTTTGTACCATTTGGATAATTTTATGGAATAACGTTTCCGTACTCGGTTTTGTCATTTCCATTTCAATAGCACCGCTTAAGTTTACTGTTCCCGCATACAATTCTGTATCTTTTTCTGCTGTGACAGGAACAGATTCTCCGTTAATAGCGGACATATCAATGGACGTCGTACCGTTTGTCACAATACCGTCTACTGGAATACGCTCACCCGGGCGAACACGAAGTTTTGCACCGACTTCTAACGATTCAATTAATACTTTCACTTCTGAACCATCTGGTTGGATAAGCCAAGCTTCTTCTGGTTGCATATCCATTAAAGCTGAAATTTCTTGGTGGCTTTTACTTAACGTATAAGTTTCCATCGCACCACTAATAGCGAAGATGAAAATTAAAATCGCACCTTCTGCCCAATAACCGATCAATGCTGCTCCGATTGCGGCGAATACCATTAACATTTCGACGTTTAATTCTTTGTTGGCAATCGTTTCTTCAATACCTTCTTTCGCTTTAGCGAACCCTCCGATAATAAAGGCGATGATATAAACTGTAATGGAAGCGGTCGTTAAATCTTGATGACCGAGATACCAAGCGATGACGATCAAAATACCTGAAATAATCGCAGCGCCGAGTTCGAGCTTTGCTTCCCAATTTGCTGAACGTTTTTTTGGTGGTTGTTTCGATTTGTCAATATTGCGTTCTACACAAGTTGTCATTGTATTCCTCCTACATTTATAAATGAGAATGTTTATTAATAATCAATTTCTCTTTAGAATTATTACTATCTATATAGTACATTATCTTTGGAAAAAAGCAAATGAAAAGGTGTTGAAATACGATAAAAAGCTGTTTAAACGTTGAATTGTATGAATGTTGCACTTCATTCTCAATTAGAAGCAGAAGCAGTAGATTTCCTATCGTTAATTGAGAAAGTGTATCAATATCAATAATAAACACTTCGTATCCATGTTATGAATACGAAGTGTTAGAGTAGTGCAATTTATTGGGGAGAAAGAAGGTTTTGTAAAGCATCTTCGACGTGTGGATATAAAAAAGGATAATGAGCATCTCGCAATTTTTTAGGATCGACGTATTGCCCTTTTAAAGCTAAGTCTGATTTTTCACCGAGTGCAATTTTTAAAGCAGTACTCGGCACAGGGAACCAGTGAGGGCGATGTAACGCTTGTCCGATCGCTTTACCGAAATGATCCATTCGAACCGGATGAGGAGCAGTTAAGTTAACAGGGCCTTCAATCGTTTCATGTTTCATGAAAAATAAAATGGCATGAACGATATCGTCGATATGAATCCATGATACCCATTGCTGACCGGTTCCGACTTTTCCTCCGCCGAACAGTCGATAAGGAAGTGCCATTAAAGGAAGGGCTCCTCCGTCACGTGCTAGTACGATACCAAAACGCATGAAAACAGTACGAACGCCGAGTTGTTGTAACGGTTCAGCCCGTTTTTCCCAATCGCGAACAGTACGAGCTAAAAAATGATCGGTCGAAACTTCACTTGATTCGTCATATCGTTTTGTCTCTGAAAACGGATAAATTCCAGTAGCACTCGCTTGAAAAACGGCTTTCGGTTTTATTTTATTTTGCTGAATCATCTCAATCAATGCATCTGTTGCTTCCATTCGGCTGTTATAAATGATTGATTTTCGCTTTTCTGTCCATCGTCCGTCGTTAATTGAAGCTCCTGCTAAATGAACGTAATAATCAATCGGTGGTAATTCTGTCGGTACTGTTCCTTGTAGCCACGTAATTTGACTAAACGGTAAGTCAGGATTTTTTTCACGTGTGAAAATGTGGACAGTATGTCCGAGTTGTTTAAAATGATGAGCGACTGCTTGACCGACAAGTCCAGTCCCTCCTGTAATTCCGATATGCATAAAACATTCTCCTTTCTTTTTTGAATGCGCATTAGTATGAAACAACTCCTTTCTCCTAGTATACTCGTAATGAGAGAAGGAGGTGGCTTCATGCCTGTGATTACGAAAATTACACGCCAAAAACGAAACGAACATCGTTATAATATTTTCATAGATGAGGCGTATGCTTTTAGTGTAGACGAATCTGTACTTGTGAAACATCGATTAACGAAAGGAATGACAGTTGATGAATGGTTACTCGGTGATGTCACATATGAAGACGAAATCGAAAAAGCATTTCAAGCAGGTGTTGATTATTTAAGTTACCGTATGCGCAGTGAGCGTGAAGTAAAAGATAAATTGTTAGCAAAAGAATTCGGTGAGGCGGTCGTACTCGAGGCGCTCGCTAAATTACGTCGTGTTCAGTTATTAGACGATGAAGCTTTTACGAAAGCGTATGTACGGACGCAATGGAAAAGTGGAAAAAAAGGACCACGCGTCATTCGACGTGAATTAACGCAAAAAGGGATCGACCCGAATTTGCAAGAGGAAGTGTTAAACATGTATGACGATCAAACGCAGTGGGATATCGCGATGGAACTTGCAGAAAGTACGAAGCGTTCGAATGAACGACACGCACCCGCACAAGTAAAACGAAAAATATATAACCGTCTTCTTCGAAAAGGGTTTGCGAGTGAACTCATTCAGTCAGTACTCGATGAAATTGAAATTGAACGAGAACAAGATGAATGGGACGCTATTTTAGAACGAGAAGGAGAAAAAGCGTGGACGAGACATTCTCGTAAATATAGTGGATATGACCGAAAGATGCGCGTCAAACAAACGCTCTATCAAAAAGGAATTCCTTTTGATAAAATTGATGAGTATATCGAAATGAAGGAGAATGAAGAAGATGGCACATTTGAATAAATCGTACGATGATATGACAGAACATGAGATTCGTCAAAAGATGGCTTATTTCCGTGAAAAAGCGCGAAAAGCCCAGCAACTCGGTGTCGTGAATGAATTTGAAGTGTATCAGCAAAAAATGGTCATTGCCGCGTCACATTTAGTGGACTTAAATACGATGATTCCAGGTGAAGTGTACCGAATAGAAGGTCACCCGGGTGTTTATTTCCGTATTGAATATTTAAAAGGTCGTTTCGCTTGGGGATATCGCCTCGGAGAAAAAACAGAATTAGAAGCATTACCGGTCGCTTTATTGACACCTGTTAAAATGTAATATGAAAACACGTAAGGTGAATGTTTTTCGCCTTACGTGTTTTTGATTACAATTTGGATTGTAATTTTTCTTCTGAAAAAATCCATCCTGTATAAGAACTGTTTACTTCATATTCAGGTGTAATCCGGGCGACGGCGACGAATGGATAGTACCCTTTGCTTCTATATCGTAAATCGATGAAGCGCACTTCTTTTTCGTCGTTCGCTAATGTTGCCATTTCCCACCGGTAAGTCGGGGAAAAGTCCATAAAGACCCGGACATTTTCATCTCCCATCGCTGCTTGGATGACGGGATCATTTGTCGGTAAAGGTGTCCGTTCAAATTCGTCGTAAAAGTTGACTGACCGACCGTATGCACGTCCGACGTAATAATGTGTCGGAGTTGAAGCCGCCACACGCCATTGAAAAAAGCGCATCGTCGGCGCAACGAAAATATCGGTCGCTTCAGGTAAAGAAGAAGCGACGACATTTACGACAGCACGGCGAACAGCAAAGCGTAAAATATAATAAACGATTAAAAAGAATAACAATGTCAACATCGTCGGTACAGGAGGCGTGCCAACCCACCATGCAAAAATGGCAACTAAATGCATACTGAAAATAATCGGATCGAATGTATTAATGACACTTAGCGCGACCCATTTATTAGATAAAGGTCGCAATGCTTGGGTACCGTATGAATTGAAGATGTCGACGAAAACGTGTAAAAATACTGCAAGCCACGTCCAGCCGAGTACATGTAGCGGTTCGGCATTGGGTAAAAGAAACGTTAAAATGATTGTAATGAGAACAGGCCAAAGAAAAACGGCAGGAATAGAATGTGTGATGCCGCGATGATTGCGAATATAAATCGCGTTTCCTTTTAATTTTAAAACGGTATCGATATCGGGAATGAGAGAGCCGACCATGACACCAGTAATAACAGCTAAATGCGTCGTCGGTTGTGCTGCGACAACTGGATCTGCTAGTGCGAGACCACTTAACGCAATGCCCATCGTAATATGTGTACCTGTATCCAAACAACCACTCCTTTTTCATAATGAAACAAAAATGACTTCTTCCTTCTATTATACTGTTACAATGAGAAAACGAAAATGAATACGATAAAGGATGAACTAAAAATGCAATCAGTCGAACAATTTCGTCACGATTTACTCACATGGTATTCACGAGAAAAGCGTGATTTGCCGTGGCGTAAGACGACGAACCCTTATTATATTTGGATATCCGAAATTATGTTACAGCAAACACGTGTTGATACTGTTATTCCATATTACGAACGTTTCATTCAAAAGTTCCCGACCGTTGAACATTTAGCACAATCAGAAGAACAAGATGTTTTAAAATTGTGGGAAGGTCTCGGTTATTATTCGCGCGCTCGCAATTTGCGTATCGGTGCACAACAAGTCGTCGAGCACTATCAAGGTGTCGTTCCAAAAACACGAAAAGAAATTTTGACGATTAAAGGTATCGGACCGTACACCGCAGGAGCGATTTTAAGTATCGCATACGGCTTACCTGAACATGCAGTAGACGGGAATGTAATGCGTGTCATGAGTCGTCTATTTTATCTAACAGATGACATTGCCAAGCCGAAATCGAAAAAAGTATTTGAACGAGCTGTCATGAAAACGATGAGTGAGCGTGATCCGTCTTCGTTCAACCAAGCATTAATGGAGCTCGGTGCAGTCGTTTGTACACCGAAAAATCCGACTTGCTTATTATGCCCCGTTCGTTCTCACTGTCGAGCGTATGATGAAGGCGTGCAACATCAATTGCCGGTTAAAAATCAAAAAACGAAAGTTACCGAAAAAATTATCGTGCCATTTTTATTACAAAATGAAAAAGGAGAATGGCTCGTCCGTCAACGTCCGTCAAAAGGGTTATTATCGAACTTATGGGAATTCCCTTACCTCGAAGTAGAACCGACGGAAACATTACGCGAAACGAAACAAAAAATGAGCGACTCCATCGGGCGTTCGATTTCAATTTATGCGACTTTACCATCGTATAAACATGTTTTTTCCCATCTCATTTGGCATATTACACCACTATATGGTCGCGTTGAAATGTTCGAAACAGACGGCATATGGGTAACAGAAGAACAATTGCAAGCTTTACCGCGACCTGTTCCAGTTTTAAAAGCATTTGAAAGTTATGAAGCAGAAGCTCCAAGTATTCAAATGAATGAAATATTGTTATAATAGTCGTGATGGAATGGACTAAAGGAATGAGAGGATGCGCATGCAATTACCGAAAGAGGGCGAAATGCTTCAAATCCATAGTTATAAACACGATGGTCACGTTCACCGCGTTTGGCAAGAGACGGTGATTTTACACGTCGATGAACCGGTCGTCATCGGTGCGAATCGTCGCACACTTGTGACGGAATCCGATGGACGTACGTGGTTAACGCGCGAGCCTGCGATCTGTTACTTTCATGCTGAACATTGGTTCAACGTAATATGTATGTTACGAAAAGATGGAACGTACTATTATGTCAATATGGGCTCTCCTTTTTTATATGAAAACGGATGTTTAAAGTATATTGACTACGACTTAGATTTTAAAGTGTTTCCCGATATGCGATATATCGTATTAGATGAAGATGAATACGCTGTTCATCGCAGACAGATGAATTATCCGAAAGAAATCGATACGATCATGAAGCGCGAGATGGAAACGCTCGTCGATTGGGTAAAACAGAGAAAAGGACCGTTCGCACCGCAATTTGTGAAAAAATGGTCAAAAAAATATAAACAATATTGTTAAAGCCTCCCCTATCGGGTGAAGGCTTTTTCAAATGAGGAGGTTGTACGTGGAGAAACAAAGTGCCGTCCGCCGCTATATGACGTTTGTTAAACCGTACCGTTGGGAAATTGTGTTGACGGTTGTCATCGGTATTGTGAAATTTGCGATACCATTATTTATCCCTTTTTTAATTAAAATCGTCATTGATGATATTATTTTATCGACGACATTAACTGATGCAGAGAAAACGTCTCAACTGTTTTTATATTTAGGAGGGACAGCGATTCTCTTTTTTGCGATTCGTCCTCCTGTTGAATATTACCGTCAATATTTTGCACAAAATGTTAGTAATAAAATATTGTTCGATATTCGCCAACATTTATTTAGTCATTTACAAAAGTTGAGTTTACGCTATTACTCGAATACGCGAGCCGGTGAAATTATATCGCGTGTCATGAATGATGTAGAACAAACGAAAAATTTCATTATGATCGGCTTAATGAATGCTTGGCTCGATATTGCGACGATACTGATCGCGATTATTATTATGTTGTCGATGGACGTGAAGTTAACGCTCGTGACGTTACTTGCTTTTCCGTTTTATGCGTGGAGTGTAAAATACTTTTTCGGTCGATTACGTCAACTGACGCGCCAACGTTCGCAGTCGTTAGCGAACGTTCAAAGTTATTTACACGAACGCATCGACGGTGTAAGTGTCGTTAAAAGTTTCGCGTTAGAAGAAGTCGAAAAGAAAAACTTCGATGAAACGAATGGCCAATTTTTACAAGCAGCGCTCCGTCATTCGCGCTGGAACGCTAAAGCATTCGCTGTCGTGAATACGATTACAGATGTTGCACCGTTACTCGTTATTGCTTATGCAGGGTATCGTGCTATACAAGGTGATTTGACAGTTGGAACGATGGCTGCCTTCATCGCTTACATCGAACGCTTGTATAGTCCGTTACGACGTCTCGTGAACTCTTCAACGGCATTAACGCAGTCATTTGCCTCGATGGATCGCATTATCGAACTGTTAGATGAACCGTATGATATTCAAAATCGTCCACAGGCAAAACGATTACCGAAAGTCGAAGGAGATGTGACGTTTGAAAACGTTTCGTTCGCTTACGATGAAGGTGACCTCGTTTTACGCGATGTGAATTTCCATATCGAAAAAGGACAAACAGTAGCATTCGTAGGAATGAGTGGTGGTGGAAAGTCGACGATCATTAGTTTAATTCCGCGATTTTTCGATACGACGACAGGTGCAGTTCGAATCGACGGAGAAGACGTGCGAAATGTGAATATTACCGATTTACGAGAGCGCATCGGTATCGTCATGCAAGATAATATTTTATTTAGCCACTCGGTAAGAGAAAATATTTTAATGGGGCGACCCGATGCGACAGAAGAAGAAGTAATCGCTGCTGCGAAAGCCGCCAATGCCCATGAATTTATCGAAATGTTACCGGAAGGATACGAGACGACGGTAGGTGAACGAGGTGTAAAATTATCAGGTGGTCAAAAGCAGCGGATTGCGATTGCGCGCGTCTTTTTGAAAGACCCTCAAATTATTATTTTAGACGAAGCGACAAGTGCACTCGATTTAGAAAGTGAAGCCCTTATTCAGCAATCGTTACAACGTCTGGCACAAAACCGTACGACGATTATCGTTGCTCATCGCTTGTCGACGATTACGGATGCAAATCGTATTCTCGTTATTGAAGAAGGTCAGCTAGTTGAAAGTGGCACGCACGATCAATTGATGAAACAAAAAGGAAAATATGCCGATTTATTTAACGTACAGTATATATAATGAAAAGAACGAGCACTCGTATGCGCGAATGCTCGTTTTTTTTAATAAATTGTTTCTTCTAATTCGTCCATCGTCGCATCTTTATGGTGACGGTGGTAAACCGAAATGAGCATATCGAGTCGCTCTAGTTGTTCATCATAATATAAAATAGCTGATAAAATATGCAGTAAATGATAAGGGGAGAAGTCATCTTCTTCTTCTCGTGTGACATCAATCGTCCGGATGAAAATATCCATCACTTCGTGGCGTTGTAAATAATCTTCATGTCCATTTGGTCGTATACTTTGTGCTTTTAGTTTACCGACAAATTTCAAATGGAGTTGTTCGTGATACGTTAAGAGTAAATCGAGCCGTTCTTGAATCATCATTCGAAAATGTTCAGGTAAATTGATTAGTTCATTTTCGTACGTATGCAGTCGTTTTAATACATCTAGGCTGCTACTTGAAGTATTTAAAATTTGTCGATACACGACGAGTTTCCGTGCTTTTTCAAATTCATTCCGTTTGAATAAAGAATGTTCTTCTTTATACAACTTATATAAGTCATCTGCTTCTTTCATGTTGTCGTTTAAGCGTTGGACAGTCTTTTTCGTCGCTGCATGTTCGGATGCTTGACGACTCGCTAGACGTGTCCATCGAATAATTTCATCTTGCATTTCGTGAATGAGTTCGAACAATTTCGTCTCATGTCGCGGTGGAATGATAAGCACATTAATAAGAGAAGCTGCTAAAACACCTGTTACGACGGTTGCGAGTCTTAATAAAGCGAAAGCTAAAAAGGCGTCGTCTTGAATTTCCATAATGGCAATCATTGTAACGAGCGCAAGTGACAAAGATTTCTCTAAACCGAATCGCAGCATAATTAAAATAATGACGACGGCTGCGAATCCGACGACAATCAGTTCATGTCCGAGTAAAAGAACGAAAGAAATGGCAACGAGTGCGCCGATAATATTCCCTTGAATTTGTTCAATAAATGTTAAGTACGACCGGTAAATCGACGGTTGAATCGCAAAAATCGCTGCGATTCCTGCAAAAACAGGATTTGGTAAACCGAAAGCTTTCGCTAAAAAAAGAGCGAAGACGATAGCGATTCCCGTTTTAAATATACGCGCACCTAATTTCATACGCATCCCCTTTCGTAAAGTACGTACATTCATTTTAAACAAATTGAATGAAAACACCAAACAAATTGAAAGTTCTTGTCGTATTCGTTACGATAAATGCAACTGAAAGAAGGAGGTCATTTCAATGACAACATTAAAAGGACAACAAGCACCGACATTTACATTACGAAATGGTAAAGGAGAAACTGTATCACTCGAAGAATATCGAGGACAATACGTCGTACTTTATTTTTATCCGAAAGACAACACACCAGGATGTACGACAGAAGCGACAAACTTCACAGCAGCACTCGATGAATTTACAGCACGTGACACGGTCATATTAGGCGTCAGCCCAGACAGTGTAGAGTCTCATGCAAAATTTGCAGAGAAAAAAGAAATTCCGTTTGATTTATTAGCCGATACAGAAAAAGAAGTAGCAGAAGCATATGGCGTATGGGCATTGAAAAAAATGTTCGGACGCGAATATATGGGAATTGAACGTTCAACATTTTTAATCGATCCAGAAGGAATCATCGTAGAAGAGTGGCGTCGTATTCGTGTAAAAGGGCATGTTGAAAAAGTGTTAGCAGCACTTGATGAAGCACGTACGAAATAAAAAGGAGGTTTTGTATGAAAGTCGTATTTACTTTTCCGTTAAAAGAATCTTTACGTGAGCCACTTGAAAAACGTTTTCCACAATTGGAATTCGTCTTTTCAAAAGAGGAACGTGCATTAGAAGACGCAGCGGTCATTGTGACGTACGGTGAAGACATAACAGAAGAAAAATTACAAAAAGCATCAAAATTACAATGGGTGATGGTCGCAAGTGCAGGGGTGGAAAAAATGCCGATTGATTGGATGAAACGCCATCATATTCCGATGGCTAATGTTAGTGGCATTCATAAAACGCCGATGGCAGAAGCGATACTTGCTCACATATTGGCACAAGCTCGAGCGTTGCCTACCATTTTGCAACAACAACGTGAGCATTACTGGAATCAAAAAGTAAGATCGACAGAAATTAAAGGAAAAGAAGCACTCATCATTGGTCCAGGTGCTATCGGTCAAGAAGTTGGTCGATTACTTCAAGCGTTTGGCGTTCGAACGGTCGGGTGCAATTATTCAGGACAACCGCGTCCACATATGGATGAAACGGTATCATTCCGAGAGTTGTCAACACAACTACCGACAGCTGATTTTATTATTTCGGTCGTGCCGAGTACAGATGATACGCGCCATTTATTAACAGCTAACCATTTTGAGCAGATGAAACGTACGGTACATTTTTTAAACTTTGGACGTGGCGATTTATATAAGGAAGAAGATTTAATCGAAGCGCTTCGACGTGAAACGATTGGATATGCGACGTTAGACGTTTATCAAACCGAACCGTTGCATGAAAATCACCCGTATTGGACATTGCCAAATTGTACGGTATCTCCACACGTTTCGAGTCATTCAGGAAAATATTTAGAACGTGCCATGCCGATTATTGAAGAGAATTTAACGAGATGGCTCGATGAGAAACGTCCTTTCTATAATGAAATTGATTTAAATAAGCAATATTAATTCGGACAAACGTACTAAACAACGATGAAAAATGTCAGTTGTTGTTAACTTATGAAGCAAAAGCATTGACATCACTTTCAATTATCCTTTATGATTATTATAATCATTATAAAGAAATAAACTTTCTATATAGAAATGGAGTGAGAGCGATGTCGATCCAAAAACATATCCAAGACGCGCTATCTACACTAAAAGAAAACGGTATTCGTATTACTCCGCAAAGACAAGCGATATTAGAATTTTTAATTACGACGGAATTACATCCAACAGCAGATGAAATATATCGGTCACTTGAAAAAGATTTTCCAAACATGAGTGTCGCGACGGTATATAACAATTTACGTGTGTTCCGAAATGTAGGACTCGTAAAAGAGTTAACATACGGTGATGACTCGAGTCGATTTGATTATGCATCACATGATCATTATCACGTGATTTGTCAAGATTGTGGGAAAATTGTCGACTTTCACCATCCCGGATTAGAGGAAGTAGAACGACTTGCTTCTCATATGACGGATTTTAAAGTGAGTACGCACCGTCTAGAAGTGTATGGCGTATGCCCGGACTGTTTAGCCGCTGAAACGAAAAACGTAAAATAATGATTTTTTTAAAACTAGAATGAGAAATTTTCATTCTAGTTTTTTAATTGTATAAAAGACGATTATTTATAGGAATCTACTAGATTTTCGCCGAGTGGCAGTACAATTCACTACTAAAGGATATGTTGTATTTAAAATATACTAGTCGTTGATCATGTAAAATAGTTTAGCAACATGGGCAGAAAAACAAAAGAAAATGATAAGAAATATAAAAGCTTCATTAATATATGAGAATAAATACTAAAAAATGAATCGTCAAAGTGTACAAAAAGATTAAAAAATGAGTGAACTTACTTGATCAACATGAAACAATTAGATTACTAGAGGAAACGTTTGATGAAGATTGATTATGTATGTATCGTTTTATAACGCTCAATAAAAATAGTAAAATAAAAAGTGTAAAAAGAGCATAATAACTAGGTTTATTAGGAGAGGAAATAGAAAAAAGAATAAAAAATAAAAGTTTTTTCTTGAAAAGGGTTGACGAAAATAAGAAGTGCTGATATATTTGTAATTGTCGCTTTTGCAGTACAGCTTTTGAGCTTATGTGAGAGGATAAATGAACATTGAAAACTGAACAGCAAAATGTTTGAACGAAATTTATATTCGTCTTCATGCCGACCCCGTCGGATGAAACGAATTTGGTTATAACATAGCCAGTTAAGAAATCGAGCTAATCGAATTTCTACATTATATGC
>JASLJC010000088.1 GCA_030152585.1 Savagea sp.
CGCCAGCGGAATTGCGAGCTCTGAAAATCACCCAAGCAAGTTCCCGGGAAAAACTTGCTTGGGAAGTTGAAGAGCGAGCCTCACGTCTTGCATGCAAATCCGAAGGAATTGTGTGAAAACCCCAACATATATTATAGAACCCAAAAAACCCGAATAGCCACTGAGTAATCGGCCATTCAGGTTTTTTAAGTAACGTTTATGAAAGACGTTGTAACAATTGATCGGCTTGTTTACGGTACGCTTCTTGTACGTAAACGACGATCGCTTGCTCTTGAATTAATTCAAGCATCCGTTTTAATTTGCGACGGGATAAAACCGGTTGTCCATTTTTGTACAATTTCCATCCCGTTTCATCGCGTTTCATATGGAAATCTGTAATGTCCGGCTGTGCGACGAGTTGTGCGACAGGTTGAGTGTCTTCTACTTGCTCTTCTACTCGTTCTTCTTTTTGTTTCGTTACACTTATTTCAAGCGTTGCTGTTGTCGGTTCAGTTGCTGTAGTCGTTTTTTCTCGTTGAGCCATTGCCGGTTCGTAAAAGTCTTGTACGTAATCGGCCATCTCTTCTGAGAACACTTCTTGCTCTTGGAAGACGAAATGTGTTTCAGGATGTGCCATCGGTTGTAACATACGTGACAATTCAAATCCTTCTTCTGTTCGAAGTGAATACGTCGGAATATCGAGTTTGTCGATATGATCGAACGCTTCAACTTCTCGCTGAAGTGTGAGCATTTGCTCTTTAATTCGTTGGTGCATCGTCTGTCCATTTTTTAAATCGCGACGAATTTGACGATTTTTACGCAATTGATCGATAAGTAACATACTGTCGATACTGTTCGTTTCGAGCCCTTCAATTAAATGTAAAAGGTCTTGTTCAAATGCATTTTGTTGTTGGAGTTGTTCCCGTTCTTTTTGTACGGTTTCTTCGTACTGTTGCAATTGTTGTTGCAACTGTTGAACGGTTTTTTCGATCGTCTCGAGTTGTTCAATACTGTTCAAAAAATCACCTATTTTTCCTGAAGACTCGGACAAATTTCTTTATAGTTACAAGTGTAACATTGTCGTTTATCGTTCGTAAGCGGAAATGTTTCCATCGCTTTCGGTTCATTTGTCATCGGATCGACGAGGTGTGCTCGCATATCGTCTACACTATGTCGAAAGACGTGAAACATTTGTTGAAGGTCACGCTCCGAAGCTGTAAATGTGACCGTTTGTCCTGTCTTCAAATATTCATTACGTAACTGTATCGTATCGATTGGAATGCCATACTGTTGTGCGACGTAATACGCATATAAGACGAGTTGCTGGCGATCAGCGTCTGAAGGATTTCCTGTTTTCCAGTCGACAATGTACCAAAGTTGCGCTCGTCTATCATAAAATAAAAGGTCGAGTACAGCCCATACACGGACATGTTCGAGCATAAAAGAAGCGAAATCTTCTATTTGCTCAAAGTGAAAATCATCAGGACGTGAAAGAATCGCTTGCCACGTCTCGCTTTGTAAAAAGTTTTCCCACGTTGGGCGGATACGTTCACTATACATTTGCACATCTTCTTGTTTGAGACGTCCTTCGTAATAAATGTCATATAACATCGTATATTGCGCAGGGCGTTCTAACCAATTGTGTTGTCGATATACAGCATCTTTAAAAGCTTCGTTTAAATGATCTCTCGTCAAATGTTCTAATTCAGCAATCGTTGGCTCATATCGAGAGACAAACCATTGCTGCGTCGATTTTTCAATTAAATCGTGAACAATTTGACCGAATAAGATCGGTAAAGAGACGAGCTTTTTAAGACGGTACGTTAACTTCGTTTCGTCTGCAATGTCATCGCGCCATACGAGCCAACCGTTATGACTCCCGTAATAAGCGTAATAATATTGCCGTTCACATGATGAAAATGTAGAAGCGCGCGAAAACGACCACGAAAATGATGGAAAATGTTGAACGTCCCTCTTCATACAATACCCCTTTCCCTTCGTTAGAAACGTATTTACATGTTCTAACATATCATAGTATGAAGGAACCCGTCTATTCCAAACACCGTGAGAAAAGAAAAACGTGTCACATTAAGTCGACACGTTTACGAAAAATCATTCGACTGATACGCACGAACATTTTCATGCCAGTCGAAATGTCCGCGTTCAATCGCCCGTAATAACAGTTCAGCAGTCGCTAAATTCGTAGCGAGCGGAATGCCGTAAACGTCGCATAACCGTAAAAGTGCATTGACATCTGGTTCGTGCGGTTGCGCGGTTAATGGGTCACGTAAAAAAATAATGAAGTCTAAATTTTGTTCGGCAATCATCGCGCCGATCTGTTGGTCACCACCGAGTGGACCTGATTGTAAACGAGTGACATTTAACTGTGCTTCCTTTATAATCCGTTTGCCTGTCGTCCCTGTAGCATACAAAGCATGCTCTTTAAAAATATGAGCATATGCAATTGTAAAGTTGACGAGCTCGTCTTTTTTCGCATCGTGTGCAATTAAAGCAATTTTCATGAAAAATCCCCCTTTTTTCAATTCGAGCTGTATGTAGTATACACTATTTTCATTTGAACTACTCACCACTACTACTTGCTTACCATACCATTTAGCTTTATATTCCAACATCGTTCTAAATTGATACTATGAAACTTCATTAATTACTTTAGATAGTTTACGGTTTTTAAGCATATTTGATACTTGTAAATCTTCTATACCAATCACATCGTGGTTTTTGATAATTTTTAGCTTCATTTTGCACTTGAAACCCTGTAATGACGTCTTGGCTTTGCAACAATAATGACAAGCCAATCCCCTCTTCATAACGCTCAACCATCGCGACTTGCGACAAATATTACAACATAATAGACGGCTCATCCGTCGTCTACTTCAACGGTTGAACATCAATCGCAAACTTCGGCAGTTCACTTGTAATATACAAATCCTTCATCTCAATTTCTACTTTCATTTCATCATTTTCTCCAGTGTAAAGGGAACAATAACGAAACAACAGCTTTTTGCTTCCAAAAACTAATAGAAAAAGAAGCGTTCGAACTTCACCGTACGAAAAGAGAGTGTGTCTACTTAACACACTCTCTTTTTACACGACTGCCACTCTTTCCAAAATGCCTCATACCCCGCTCGTTCAACGGGAACGTCGGGCAGAACGCGCTCTTTCGCTTCCGCATAAAAGGATTCGACCTCCTGTGCGAAACGAAGCACTTCCGCCTCATAATCCGCATATGCACACGTCACACGAACCCCTTCATCCGTCGTAATCGTCACACTCTCTCCGTCATGATGCACCGACCAATCGAGCCCATCCGCACAACCGAGAATCTCAACCGTCTCCCCTTTCGGATCCGCTAACATCGTATGACCGCAACACGGAAACAACTGCTCTCCCACACCCGACACATGATCGTGAAACAACGACCGCAACAACCGCAATCCCGCTGCACTCACCGTCGCCGTCTCCTTCACCACAACATCTCCAACCCGAATGACGACATCCCCATGCAAACAAAGATCATCGACATTGTCCTCACACTCATCCATCCAATACAAACGCTCGATGTCAACTTTTAATAAATATCGATATTTCCTTCTTTTTTGAATCATCACCCAATCTCCCTTCTAATGTATTATACTGTGAATATATACCAAATAAGGAGAATGATATAATGTTAAAATTCGGAAAACCATATCCTGTACAAAATATCTCTGATACATATTTAAAAATTGCAGAACACGATGAATCTGTAGCAGAACATTTATTATCGATTGAATAGTCATGTTCTATATCATAAGGCCAATTCGCTTTATTAAATAAATCTTTTTTAAATGATCTCTTTTGTTCTTTTCGATAGCTTCCATAGGTAATTAAAGGCACTCTCTTATAAGTCATCAATACTTCGTTATAATTTAGCTCACTTCCATATCCGGCATCGGCCACTATATAGGGAGGAAGTTCAAAAAAGTTCTTTTTGATCGTTTCTAAAAACGGTATCAATGTACGTGTATCTGTAGGATTTGGAAAAATATCATAAGCTAATGCATATTGACCTTCGGTTGCTACTTGAACATTGTATCCAGCTTTTAACTGTCC
>JASLJC010000091.1 GCA_030152585.1 Savagea sp.
CGCCAGCGGAATTGCGAGCTCTGAAAATCACCCAAGCAAGTTCCCGGGAAAAACTTGCTTGGGAAGTTGAAGAGCGAGCCTCACGTCTTGCATGCAAATCCGAAGGAATTGTGTGAAAACCCCAACATATATTATAGAACCATTTTTCATATGAAATGTATGAAAAGACAAAAAAAGAGAGCAGATAGTCGATAATCGTGTATTAATCGTCTGTCACGCAGTATAAACTGTTCTTAAAATCGTCTTTCAAACATTAAATAACTTGCTTTAGACGTATAAATTGTACTATAATACAATTACGAAGAATCAATCTTCGTATACTCTTCCTTTTCTACAAAATGAGACAAAAAGTCACGGTAAGAGAAAAAGATAAAACAGTCGAATATCATCCCCCTGAAGAGAGCGTCTGTTTTATCTAAAAGTCATCCTGTAAGTGAAAAGGTAATAAAAATCTTCGTTGGAGAACATTTTGAAAACTTTTTCACTTCGAATTCGTTACACGATTGATCAGTACGAGGCATATGAAAATTTGACACTACTTCCTAAAATGTTGAAATGTGCATATCTGGCGGTTGCACGTAATAAAAGTCCTCATGAAGTGCTGAAGAACTACTCCTTTTACGTAACGCAAAAAAGTTGCCCAACCCTGCCGGGCAACTTTTTTTGTTTGCGTAACAATTTAAGGGAAAGAAGTTAGAAGTTTTAAAATGAATAGTAATTATAAGGAATAAAAGAATAGAATTCCTAAATATATATTAGATTACACCAGTGCTTTATTCTTAATTAATTCACAACTAAAGATAAAAAAGTAAGACTATTTCATTAAATAAGTCTGAAATTTGTCTAAAATATTGTAATGTGAAGAAAGTTTGAGTTATTATAACGTTACAAGTTCGATTTTGACGAAGTTGTGAAAGTCGAACGAAACGTTTTACTAATATATTGATATTCCAGAAAACACTGGAAGTAGGAGGAATTTTATGTCAACAGTATACGCAAATCCGAATACAGAAGGCGCAGTCGTCGACTTCAAAGAACAATATGGGAACTACATCGGTGGAGAATGGGTAGCACCGGTAAAAGGACAATATTTCGAAAATAAAACACCGGTAACAGGTGAAGTCTTTACACGTATTCCACGTTCAACACCGGAAGATATTGAGCTCGCATTAGATGCAGCACATAAAGCAAAAGACGCATGGGGTAAAATGTCGGTGACGGAACGTTCAAACATTTTATTCAAAATTGCAGATCGTATCGACGAAAACGTTGAAAAAATCGCAGTCGCTGAAACATGGGATAACGGAAAACCTATTCGCGAAACATTAAACGCGGACATTCCACTCGCAGCAGATCACTTCCGTTATTTCGCAAGTGCAATGCGTGCACAAGAAGGTGGCATTAGTGAAGTAGATAACGACACAGTAGCGTACCACTTCCACGAGCCAATCGGGGTAGTAGGACAAATTATTCCTTGGAACTTCCCACTTTTAATGGGCGCATGGAAAATTGCACCAGCACTCGCAGCAGGTAACTGTATCGTTTTAAAACCAGCTGAACAAACACCAGCTTCTATTCTCGTATTAATGGAAGTCATCGGTGACTTATTACCACCAGGTGTATTAAACATCGTAAACGGATTCGGAGCAGAAGCAGGTAAAGCGCTCGCAACGAACCCACGTATCGGTAAAATTGCATTCACAGGTGCGACGACGACAGGTCGTTTAATTATGCAATATGCAACAGAAAACATCATTCCAGTTACACTCGAACTCGGTGGTAAATCACCAAACATCTTCTTCAAAGACGTCATGGACGAAGATGACGGTTTCTTAGATAAAGCAATCGAAGGTATGCTTCTTTTCGCCTTTAACCAAGGGGAAGTATGTACATGTCCTTCACGTGCATTAATTCACGAAGACATTTACGACGAATTTATGGAACGTGCGTTAAAACGTATGAAAGAAATTAAATTTGGTAACCCACTCGATACAGCAACGATGGTTGGTGCACAAGCATCGAATGAGCAAAAAGAAAAAATCTTAAGCTACATCGAACTCGGTAAAGAAGAAGGCGCAGAGTGCTTAATCGGTGGAAATGAAAATAAATTCGACGAAGCATTTGAAGGCGGATATTATATCGAGCCTACAATCTTCAAAGGTCATAACAAAATGCGTCTATTCCAAGAAGAGATTTTCGGACCTGTTCTTGCAGTGACAACATTTAAAGACTTCGACGAAGCAATCGAAATTGCAAACGACACATTATACGGTCTTGGCGCAGGTGTTTGGACACGTCAAATGAATACCGCATACCGTGCAGGACGTGCAATTCAAGCGGGACGTATTTGGACGAACACATATCACCAGTACCCTGCTCACGTAGCATTCGGTGGATACAAACTTTCAGGTATCGGACGCGAAAACCATTTAATGATGCTCGGACATTACCAACAAACGAAAGCATTACTCGTAAGCTATTCAGAAGAATCACAAGGTTTATTTTAAGTAACATCGATCGTGAAAGCGAGGCGGACTATGGACGTTCAACGTGTTGTCGCGACTGAAGAAGCAGAACAACTCATGCAAAGTTTAAAAGAAAAGTATGGCGACCTTTTATTTCACCAATCTGGTGGATGTTGTGAAGGATCTGTACCGATGTGTTTTGAAAAAAACGGTTTTTACGTCGGAAGTCAAGACGTCTTACTCGGATATTTAGACGAAGATACACCGTTTTATATGCATAAAAGTCAATTTGAATATTGGAAACATACACAATTGATCATTGACGTCGCAGAAGGAACGGACGGTACTTTTTCTATCGAAAATTCAGAGAACCGACATTTCGTTATGCGTTCTCGTGTATTTACGGCAGAAGAAAATGCCATTTTACAAGAAGAAGAATAAAGCCATTTTAACGAAGAGAGCTCAAGTTTATCATTTGAGCTCTCTTTTTATGGCGTCATAAAAGGGATAAGGGCGTCGGCTTCATAAAGAAAACGTCGTTGAATAGAAGGTGGATAAAGAATGCATCTTTTTTGCTTGCCAAATAGTCGGTAACGGTACCGCGCAACGATTCGATAGAAGAAATGTCGAAGGGGACGAGGAATCCAACGGGTTATACGTAAGAGACGATACGGATAAGGGAAGGAATCGAGTAAACGAATGACAGCATCACTATAAAGAAAAGCGACACCCTTTTCGATGACAATTAACGAGTCTGTTTTCGGTGGAATTGAAAACGTTTTCAAAACTTTTTCGCCAATCGGACTTTGTAAGGGGGCGAAAAAAACATCTCGTTTTTTATCATATCGTAAAGTCCATCGAACCGCGCTATTACACATTGCACACGTCCCATCGAACAACATTAACCGTTTCAAAATATCACCATTCTTTCATTACATAATAGGTTAACTAAATAAAAAAACTGTTGACACATAATGTGTTAACTTATAAAGTGAATATATTAACATAAACAAATCGGATTGAAGGGGGATTTTATTATGACAACGATGACAGCGCCTACATCGACGAAAAATAAATTACGCACGGTCGATTTAGCTTATGCTGCTGTATTCGCAGCATTAATGATGATCGGTGCAAATATTGTATCATTCATGCCATTTTTCGTCATTGCAGGAGTACCGATTACGTTACAAACATTTTTCGCCGTATTAGCAGGGGTATTATTAGGAAGTCGCCTCGGTGCGATATCTATGACTGTATACATGTTGATCGGTTTAATCGGTCTACCCGTATTCGCTCAATTTAAAGGTGGATTTGCAATGGCAATGGCACCGACATTCGGTTTTATCGTATCATTCATATTCGTCGCGTGGATTGTCGGAAAAATGGTTGAAAATAAAAAAGATATAAAAACGTTTATTATCGCAGCACTCGTCGGAACAGCAATCAATTACGTATTCGGTACAACGTGGATGTACTTGAATTTAAAATATGTCATGAATGTAGACATTACATATTTACTCGCATGGGTACCGATGATGGCACCGTTACCGAAAGATATTATTTTAGCTGTATTTGCAGGGATTTTCGGATTACGCATGAAAAAAACGTTACGTATAGGGAGATGACGGATATGGGATTACATTATGAACAGTTAGCAACAGCTGTATTGTCGGGACACGAAATAACAGATGAAGAAGCCTATGCTATTTTGACGACACCAAACCGTGATATTTTGAAATTACTCGACGGTGCGTATACGATCCGCCATCATTATTTTGGCAATCGCGTCAAATTAAATATGATCATTAATACGAAATCGGGCATGTGCCAAGAAAATTGTGGATATTGTTCACAGTCATCGATTTCGGAAGCACCGATTGAAAAATATCGGATGATGACGAAAGAACAAATCGTCGCTGGTGCTGAACGTGCCGCTCAAAACAACGCAGGAACGTATTGTATCGTCGCAAGTGGTCGGGGGCCTCAACGACGAGAACTCGAAACGGTCATTGCGTCCGTTAAAGAAATTAAAGAAAAACATGAAGATATGACGATCTGTGCTTGTCTCGGTATTTTAAAACCAGAACAAGCGGCTTTATTAAAAGAAGCCGGTGTAGACCGTTACAATCATAATTTAAATACATCTGAACAACATCACCCGAACATTACGACGTCGCATACGTACGATGATCGCGTTCGAACGGTAAATTATGCAAAAGAAGCCGGTATTTCACCTTGCTCAGGTGTTATCGTCGGAATGGGTGAAACGTACGAAGATGTAATCGATATTGCTCGTAGTTTAAAAGCATTAGATGCCGATTCGATTCCTGTGAACTTTTTAAACGCGATTGATGGTACGCCACTAGAAGGAATGGATGAGCTCGATCCGATGTACAATTTAAAAGTACTGGCATTATTCCGTTACATTAATCCGACGAAAGAGATTCGTGTATCAGGTGGACGGGAAGTGAACTTAAGAAGTTTACAAGCGATGAGCTTATATCCAGCGAATGCATTATTTGTTGGAGACTACTTAACGACAGCCGGTCAAGAAAACAACTCTGATATCCAAATGATTGAAGATCTCGGATTTGAAATTGACCATACGCCATTTGAACGACGAGAACCGATGACGTCATCTTGTTGTAGCACCTCTTAAGCTAAAAATTTGCTTGGGGATCAGGTAGCGAGCCTCACGTCTTGCATGCAGGCATGCGGAATGGTGTAGAAACCCCAACATATATTATAGAACCGAAAAAAGACACTGGAATGATTGATCATTCCAGTGTCTTTCGTTGTGTAGAAATCGTTTCGTTTCAGCCTCATGTCGTTCAAGGGGCTTTTGGGAGCGACAATGTTTCGTTGACGAGTGTTTGAACAGGTAAAAACAATTCTTCTGTATTTTGATACGTCACATGTAATGTATCGCCGACTTCTGTATAAATGGCGAGTGGTTCAACTTCTGTTGAAATTAAAAAGCTTTGACCGTTCGTCGCTAAAATCGACACGATGACTTCATTACTGTTTACTTCTTTATAAACACGTTGGACTTGAATCGTCGCTGTTTTTTCTTCCGCTTTCGATGAAGCATTCACACTACTACCACCGCGCTGTAACGCTGTTTTGTACAGTTTTAGTGCTCCGTTTGGTGAGTCGGCATACGCTGAAATTTCAGGGTTTGCAGCAGAGACGATGAAGTAATTTTGTAAAAAGCCGTTCGAATCCATTACCGGCGTAAGCCAGCTCGCTTCTCCATAGAAATTGTAAAGGACTGGCATTTGCCCTTTCCATTTTTTCTCGATAAATTTCTTTTCAATAATTTGAAGTGCCCCTTGTGAATCCATATACGACTCTTCTAAATTACCAGTATAGTACGTTCCTTTACCTGTTCTTCCGTCCGTTAAAGAATAACCGAGCATCGAATCGACGCCTTCTTTCGGACTTGTAAAGTCAGTGAAGTAATACATATGTCCCGTTTCATCAAAGACCGGGCTAACGTTTGCTTCAGTTCCTTCGTCTGAAGGAAGTTTGACGTCCTTTTTACCGAAAATCGAGTTCCAAAAACCGTGGATATATTTTCCGTAGTAACTATTTTGTAAACTGACCGCTTCAGGTGCAACGGCGCCATTAATGAAAGAAGGAATATCTTTCATCGCATATTTCGTTACTTTTCCGTTCGCTGGATCGAGCATGACGATACCTTTTGCATCGAATCCGTCACGTGCAGAAATAAATGAACCGTATGAACGAATATAATACGGTTTTCCTTCATCGTTTACTTCTAATTGTGGTTTACCGTAAAAAATAAGCTCTGGATATTGCATACGCATATGACGTGTAACTTCTTTATGTAAATAAGAAGAAGGAGTATACGTCATTTCAAATGGATAAAACTTTGGATTTGCTGCTGAGTCTGTCGCGCTCATCATGAAATAACCCGGAACAGATTTTCCTTTGAACCATTTGAAAAAGCCAGAAAATTCAACAGGTGCGACGTAAACGAAATCGTCACCTACTTTTTGAATTTGTAATTCCCCGAGTTCATAAAAGCTCGTATTCGGTACTTGTCCGAACGCTTTTTTCATTTTATTGCGAACAAATTTTGGCGGAACGCTCGCTGGTTTTTTCGTCTCATCGAACGCTTCGATTTCGACTTGTTGTTTCATCTCAACGGATTCGTATTTGTCGTTCGCGTTAAATAACGGCGCCGACCATAAATAAATAGCGAAGAGGAAGAAAGCGATAAAACCGATTCCTTTGAATCCTTGCTCTTTTCCTGTACTCAATAATGAGCCGAGTAGAAAGAGAACGAGAAAGATCATGGTTAATGAAGATAAATTTCGGTCAAGATTCGTTATGAAATAAAAGAGAAAAATGCTGATAGCCATCACAATCGTCGTTCCGATAATATAGCGAACGCGGTATTTGTTAAAACGAGAAGCAAAATCGAATGACAATTGTTCTTCCTCTCGTTGGGGTGTTTCTTTTTGTGTTACGGTCGTCAATGGGACGAGAATAAGTGCGGCAATGAAACCGACGATAAGTGAGAATAATAATAAATGAACCATAATAAAACTCCTTTCGTAATCGTTTCTTTTTACGTGTGACTTGTTGAAAAAGTTTCACTCTCAGCGGACAATCGTTTTAAAATATCTTCGACTAGAAAAAGTTATCCACAACGAAACGGTTGTGGATGATTTGGAGTGAGAGGACTCTTCTTTTCACGTATCATTCCTCGTGATACAATAATGAAACATGTTCTGTTGAAAGCGAACGAATCGTGAAAAAAGAGAGGAGTTTTAATATGCAAGCGAATACGCGAAAAATAAGTGAAGGCGCTATGATGATTGCGCTTTTTACGATATTCTTTTTTATAACGGTATACATACCGGTTCTCGGTTTTGCGACTTTTTTCTTCATTCCGTTGCCGATCTTTTTATACCGGTTGCGTTATGATCGAAAAGCGACAATATTTGTCGCCATCGTTGCTACGATTGTCGGTACAATGATTAGCGGTGTACTATCTGCTCCTTTCGTACTTATGTTTAGCTTAATTGGATGGGCAATCGGTGAAAATGTCGCCGCAGGAAAATCGAAATTAGCGACGGTCATGTCTGTTGCGACAATTTTTTTAATTACACTCGTTATTGTTTACGTATTGACGATACAACTGTTTAATATTAACGCAGTAGATCAACTGCAAGATATGTGGAAAACGCAACAAGCTGAAACGACAGAACTATTGAAAAAGTCCGGCGCTTGGTCGAAAGAAGCGGAACAATCGATGAACGACTCCATCGTATATATTACTCAAACGTTACCGTCAATTTTCATTATGTCCGGGATAGCGGTCGGTTTTATAATCGTCGTTTTAAACTTTTGGTTAGCGAAAAAACTGCGGCATGACGTTCCACGGTTCGGTAAGTTTAGTACGATGTTATTGCCGATGTCGGTCGTATTCATTTATGCCGTATTGTTACTCATCGCTTTATTTGGGGGGATTGATGAGTCGTCACAATGGTATTTGATGTTATTAAATGCGACGGTCATATTCCGTGCACTCTTTTTCATACAAGGATTAGCGTTTATTAAATTTATGACGGAACATTTCGACGTCAACAAAGGGTTAACAGTTATTCTTTTTGTAATAGCGGTTATTTTCAACCCGTTAACGGTCTTGCTCGGGATTTTAGATATCGGTTTCCGTCGTTCATGGGTACAAAAAAAGTAACAGAAAAGAGGGATCGAAGTGGAGACGTTATTTCGTAAGCGACTCATTCGTTGGCCGTTATTAGCGCTGACGATATTAGGACTGATTAGCGCCATCGGTCTATTTCTGTTTCATTTTTGGGTCGGGTTGTTGTATACCGTCGCTTTCGCTTTTTTAATCGGTGCGACATGGCGGGAAGAAGAACGGACGTATACAGCGACAGAACGTCATATCGAGTCGTTATCGTATCGACTAAAACGGGTCGGTGAAGAAGCGTTAATGCAATTGCCGATCGGTATCGTCTTGATTGATGATGAACGACAAGTCGATTGGACGAATGACTATACGGTCGATATTTTTCATAAAGGGCCACTTATCGGGACATCTCTGTCTGAGATGATGCCTGAGCTCGTACCACTCCTTGAAAAAGAAGTGGAGACGTCAACAGTCGTAATCGGTGACCGGACGTTTGATGTTCATTACCGAAAAAATGATAAATTGTTTTATATCTTTGATATTACAGACCGAGCTGTCGTACATGAATTGTACGAAGGGGATAAAACGGTGCTCGGTATCGTTTTAATCGACAATTATGAAGAACTTGCACAACGGATGGACGATCAGACGAAAAGCCAAATGAATTCGCACGTTACGTCCATCGTGGACAATTGGGCGCGCGAACACGGTATTTTTATGAAACGTATCGCAGCGGATCGATTTTTCACGGTATTGAACGAAAGTATTTTACGCGACTTAGAAGAGACGAAATTTCACATTTTAGATGAAGTGCGTGAAAAAACGGCAGAACGAACAGCAGGTTTAACGTTAAGTATCGGGATTGGGACAGGTTCGTCATCTTTGATTGAACTCGGGGAAATCGCACAATCGAGTTTAGACCTCGTATTAGGTCGGGGTGGTGACCAAGTGGCCATTAAAGAAGCGGATGGAAAATTGCGTTTTTACGGTGGGAAAACGAATCCCGTTGAAAAGCGGACGCGTGTACGTGCACGTGTTATTTCTCATGCGCTACGCGATATGATTCAAGGAAGTGACCAAGTGTTCGTCATGGGGCATAAAATGCCAGACATGGATGCAATCGGTGCAGCAGTCGGTGTGCGAAAAATGGCACGAATGAACGACGTTGAAGGATACATTGTGATCGATACAGAACAGCTTGACAATAGCGTCATTCGGTTAATGAACGAAATTAAACGAGATGAGGAACTGTATGCACATTTCATTTCACCAGAAGAAGCGATGAATAAAATGACAGATCGGTCGTTACTCGTCGTAGTCGATACACATAAACCGAGCCTCGTTATAGAAGAAAAAGTGTTAAAACAAGCCGAAAAAGTCGTCGTCATCGATCACCATCGACGCGGTGAAGAGTTTATTCAACATACGATGCTCGTCTATATGGAACCGTACGCTTCTTCGACAGCTGAACTTGTCACGGAATTGATTGAATATCAACCGAAAAAAGAGAAGCTAAACCGACTCGAAGCGACAGCGATGTTAGCGGGTATTGTAGTCGATACGAAAAGTTTTACATTACGTACAGGATCGCGAACATTTGAAGCGGCGTCTTATTTACGGATGCACGGAGCTGATACAGTGCTCGTTCAACGGTTATTAAAAGAAGATCTCGATACGTATTTAGAACGGGCAGAACTGATTCGGAATGTGACGCTATCGAAAGAAGGTATCGCCATTTCAAAAGGTGAAAATGACACCCCGTACAATTCGGTTTTAATTGCGCAAACAGCTGATATACTATTGTCGATGAACGATGTGACCGCTTCGTTCGTGATTGCGCCACGAAATGATGGTAAAATAGGAATAAGCGCACGTTCACTCGGTGACATTAATGTTCAAGTCATTATGGAAGAACTCGGTGGTGGCGGTCATTTGACGAACGCCGCATGCCAACTTTCTGTCGGAACAGTGAACGAAGCAGAGCAGTTGCTACAAGAAGCGATTGCTCGTCAATTTGAAGGAGGAGAAGAAACATGAAAGTAATTTTCTTAAAAGACGTAAAAGGACAAGGTAAAGAAGGCGAAGTGAAAGAAGTATCAACAGGATATGCACAAAACTTCTTACTGAAACAAAAATTAGCCGTCGAAGCGACACCTGCCAACTTAGGTCGTTTAAAAGGTATTCAAAAACGTGAAGCAAAAGATGCGGCTGAAGAATTAAAAGAAGCGAAAGCGTTAAAAGAAATTTTAGACGAAACGACAATCGAAATGAAAGCAAAATCAGGTGAAGGTGGTCGTTTATTCGGTTCTATTACGACAAAACAAATTGCAAGCGAACTCCAAAAGAAGAAAAAGATTAAAGTAGACCGTCGTAAAATGGATTTACCAGAACCAATCCGTACACTCGGATTTACGAACGTACCGATTAAATTACATCCAGAAGTAACAGCGACGATGCGCGTACAAGTCGTCGAACAATAAAAAGAAGGAGTGATCCGCTTTGGATACTTTGCAAGAGCGGATTCCACCGCACAATAATGATGCGGAACAGTCCGTCATCGGCGCGATTTTTTTAGAACCCGATGCTTTAGTGACAGCCGCGGAAATTATTCGCCCGGACGATTTTTATCGCCGGGCACATCGTATTATATTTGAAACGATGTTAACGTTGAGCGACCGTGGGGAACCGATTGATATCGTCACCGTATCGGAAGAATTAAGCGCAACGAAGCAAATTGAAAACGTCGGTGGGATCACGTACATTGCAGAAATTGCAGAACGGGTCCCAACCGCAGCAAACGTTGAACATTATGCAAAAATTGTAGAAGAAAAAGCGTTACTCCGTCGTCTTATTTCGACTGCAACAGACGTCATTGAAGATAGTTATACGCGAGAAGACGCAGTAGAAGACGTTTTAGCAGAAGCTGAACGTAAAATGATGCAAGTGTCGAGCCGAAAAAATACGGGAGATTTTCGCCATATTGGGGACGTTTTAATTGAAACGTTTGAAAATATCGAAACTCTTTTCCATAGTGACGGTGAAATTACAGGTATTCCATCTGGATTTGATAGTCTCGACCAAATGACGGCAGGTTTTCAACGGAATGACTTAATTATTGTAGCGGCCCGCCCGTCTGTCGGTAAAACGGCGTTCGCTTTAAACATCGCACAAAACGTAGCGACGAAAACGAACTACAAAGTCGCGATATTTAGTTTAGAAATGGGTGCTGACCAACTCGTTCAACGTATGCTTTGTGCAGAAGGTGGAATTGATGCACAAGTATTACGGACAGGTAAATTAACAGATGGCGATTGGAAAAAATTAATGATCGCTACGGGGAATTTATCGAACGCAGGTGTTTATATTGACGATACACCGGGTGTTCGCGTGAACGAAATTCGAGCAAAATGTCGCCGACTGAAACAAGAACACGGTCTCGACATGGTCGTCATCGACTATTTACAATTAATTATGGGTTCTGGTCGTCAAGGTGAAAACCGTCAACAAGAAGTGTCGGAAATTTCACGTTCGTTAAAAGGACTGGCACGGGAATTAGAAATTCCAGTGATTGCGTTATCTCAGTTATCACGTAGTGTCGAACAGCGACAAGATAAACGACCGATGTTATCGGATTTGCGTGAATCCGGAAGTATCGAGCAAGATGCGGACATCGTATCTTTTTTATACCGAGAAGATTATTACGACAAAGAAGCAGAAAATAACATTATCGAAATTATTATTGCAAAGCAGCGGAATGGTCCGACGGGAACGGTCGAACTCGCTTTCGTTAAAGAATACAATAAGTTTGTGAACGTAGCGCAACATATGCAAGCGCCGCCTTCTTAAACGTAAAAAAGGTGTCTCCCTTCTCTATAAGAGAAAGGGGACACCTTTTGTGCGTTTTTGGGTTTTATAATATATGTTGGGGTTTCTACACAATTCCGCACGCCTGCATGCAAGACGTGAGGCTCGCTCTTCAACTTCCCAAGCAAGTTTTTTTGGCATTGGAAGAGCTCGCAATCCCGTAGGCGTCTGCAAATCCGTACGGAATGGTGTGCATAAAAAAACGCACGTCTCCTTGTTTTCCTATATACTTTGATTGCTTAGAAAAAAGTATCAAACGTTCACGTACTGTTTTGTATAAAAGAAACTTGTCTCCTTTAAAACAAAAAGAATTGATGCGTTACTTATCTTATTCCGAAGAGGTAACAGAAGCCTATCAGTTAAAAGAGTCTTTTGTGCAGTCGTTCGATCAGTCGAAGGAGTCAGAAAATATTTCAGAAGTGAAAAAAGGTCTAATTGATTGGTATGAAGAAATATCTCATTGTGAGCCAATGAAGCGTACAGTGATGACATTGAAAGAAAAGTAAACAGAGATTTTAAATAGCTTTGTCTATGGCTACACAAATGGTTTTGTAGAAGGATTAAACAACAAAACGAAAGTGATCAAAAGAGCCACTTATGGCTTTCGTTCTTTTGATCACTTCCGAGCAAAGATTTTATTGAGTCATAAGTATAAAAATATAGGTTCTCATTTAGGGTGACGGATTCGTCACCTTAACACTTGAAAAAGAACCGATTTTTTCAATTTGGACGCCGTCTTCGCCAAATTTTTTAAAAGCTGCGTGATCAGTCGGCCCAACCCCTCGTTTTGCTTCAATCGCGTGGCGAATGGCTGCTGTAATATATCGTTTCGCTAAAAAGACAGCATCGGGAACAGTAGCCCCTTTTGCGAGTTGTGCGGCAATCGCAGCTGAATACGTACAGCCGGCACCGTTCGTATTTTTCGTATGAATGCGAGGAGCTGTTAAACGATACATATTTGTTCCGTCGTATAAAATATCGATCGCTGGTCCAGCGAGACGACCGCCTTTTACTAAAACATATTCACTTCCGAGCGTATGAATCGTTTGAGCAGCTTCGATTAAATCATCTTCAGTTTGGAGTGCATCGAACGGTTTCCCCATCAAAAATGAAGCTTCATACATATTCGGTGTAATGATCGTCGCTTGCGGTAAAATTTCTTCTTTGAATGCGAGAATGGCTTCATCTTCTAACAATTTGGAACCGAGTTTTCCGATCATGACCGGGTCTGTGACAATCGTATTGACGTCGGAAGAACGTAAAATCGATGCAGTCGTTCGAATGATCTCTTCTGTAAACAGCATCCCTGTTTTAATGACGTCTGCTCCGATATCTTCAAACATCGTATACGCTTGTGCTTCAATCGTTTCAATCGGTTGCGGGTAGACGCCGCGTTTCATTTGAGGATGACGTGCAACAATCGCTGTGATCGCTGCTACTCCGTAAACATCCAATTCTTGAAATGTTTTTAAATCGGCTTGAATACCGGCACCTCCCCGTGCGGCAGAGCCTGCAATTGTTAATACACGACCTCTATTCATAAAACCTTCTCCTTTTAATTTCAAGTATTGTACTCCTGTAAAGTATACCGTATTTCAAAAGTGAATGAAAAGAGGTTTTGAAAATGAAAAAATGGTCTATATAAAAGAAACAAAGGTAAAAGAAAGCGTTTACAAAAGGGGAGAATACATATGACAAACAAAACAGTAGCGATCATAGGAGCTGGAAACGGTGGGATTACTGCCGCAGCAGATTTAGCCGATCGCGGATTTGATGTTCGATTGTATCAAAATGAAGCATTTGCAGACGGGTTACAGCCGATGATTGATAAGGGTGGTGTGACATTAGAAGAAGAAGGACGCTCGACGTTCGTGCCGATACCTGTCATTACGACAGATTTAAAAGAAGCAGTAGATGAAGCCGATGTCATTATGTTAACCGTACCAGGAGATGCGATTCGTCCGATTGCACGCGACTTAGCACCACTCGTTCAAGAAGATCAAGTCATCTTTTTAAACGGTGCGGCATCGCTCGGCGCAGTCCGGTTCGTCCAAGAAGCGCGACGTCAAGGGATTCAAACATCATTTAACATTGCGGAGACGAATTCATTAACGTACGGGACACGTGCTTTTCCAGAAGAAGCCCGCGTAGAGCTCGGTTTACGTGTGAAACGTTTATATTTCGCAGCGTATCCGAAAGAAAAAACAGATGCGTTATACGAGATTTGTTATCCGTTATATGACTGTCTCGTCAAAGCCGATAGTATTTGGGAGACGACGTTAGAAAATGGAAACCCTGAAGTCCATCCCGGTCCGTCGCTTTTAAATGCAGGGCGGATTGATTATTCGAACGGCGAATTTTGGTTGTACAAAGAAGGTATTACAGAGCATACAGTCATCGTTTTACGTGCGATCGAAGCAGAGCGAATGGCGATTGGACGTGCGTTCGGTTATACGTTAGAAGATGCGGTACAAAGCCGAGCACGTCGTGGTTATTTTGAATCAGAAGAAGGTGACTTACAAACGTTATTTAACACAAGTCCTGTATTTACGAAAATTAAAGGACCGGTTTCGGTTCATTCGCGTTATTTTACAGAAGATATTCGAATGGGTCTCGTCTTATGGTCTGATCTTGGGCGGATTGCGAACGTGCCGACACCGAATATTGATGCGGTCATTACGTTAGCAAGTACGATGTTGAAAGAAGATTTCCGTCAAACAGGACTTACGTTAGCAGATATTGAAATGAATGAAAATACAGTCGATGCGTTGAAAGCGCGCGTATAAGGAAGTGATGAGATGACGACAAAACGAAAACCAACGTTACTTGAAGCAATCTCTGGCTTTCTCTTTATGGCTGTCGTCATCGGCGTCGGCTTTGGGATTTACGGTATTAGTATTCAAATTTTGCTTATCGTCGCAGCAGCTTATGCCGCATGGATCGGTCTACGAGTCGGCTTAACATGGGCTGAAATGGAAGAAGGAATTTCCGTTCGAATCGGAAAAGTGATGCCTGCGATTTTCATTTTATTTTCGGTCGGTATTATTGTCGGAAGTTGGATGTATGCCGGTACGGTTCCGATGCTCATTTATTACGGATTAAAAATTATTAGTCCGACGTACTTTTTAGTGACAGCATTCATTATCGTTGCGGTCGTCTCTGTCGGAACGGGAACCGCATGGGGATCGACTGCAACAGCAGGTGTTGCGTTAATGGGGATTGCTTCTCAAATCGGTATTCCACTCGGTATGGCAGCCGGAGCAGTCATTGCAGGAGGGGTATTTGGAGATAAATTGTCTCCACTGTCAGATACGACGAATTTAGCACCACTTGTCACAGGTGTTCAATTGTTTGAACATATTCGGCATATGTTATATACGACATTACCTGCAGCACTCATTGGAATCATCGTCTATTTAATTGCAGGTTTTAGCTTACAGACGAACAGCAACGCGGATTTATCAAGCGTTCAATCTTTGATGGCGGAGCTTGACTCGATTTTTCATTGGAACATTTGGATGCTCCTTCCGTTTGCGGTAATCTTTTGGGGCGCTTGGCGAAAACATCCGACTGTTCCGATTATGTTATTTTCATCAGCAGTTGCAGTCGTCGTCGGAATGTTTTCAAATCGGTTTGCATTCGCAGACGGGATGAAAGCGATGACGAACGGATTTGATATCGCAATGATTGAACATGCAGGATTAGCGTCGACAGGTTTTTCTGAAACGGTATTAAGTTTATTGAACCGTGGCGGTTTATTTTCAATGACGACGATCGCCATTACAATTATTTGCGGTTATGCTTTTGCTGGTATTATGGAAGTATCCGGCTCGCTCGATGTCATTTTACAGTCGATTTCAAAACATATCCAACAAGTGTGGCAACTCATCGGTGTTACGATTATCGGGAGTGTCTTACTCGTTTTCACAGCGGGTGTCGCTTCGATTTCCATTATTATGGTCGGTACATTACTTGCACCGGTTTACGATAAAATGGGACTCCACCGGAAAAACTTATCGCGGACGTTAGAAGATGCCGGTACGATGTTATTACCGTTCGTTCCGTGGGGCGTTTCAGGAATATTTTATTTAGAAATCCTCGGCGTCGGTGTATGGGATTACGGAATTTGGACAGTTGCTTCTTACCTCTGTATCGTATTTGCGATGATTTACGCATTTACCGGTTTTTCTATTCAACGAACAGATACAAAAGAAAAACAAGTAGCGTAATTGTCCACATGTGGATAAGTGAAACGAAATGACCTTTCACCGAATCCTTTAAAGAATAGTAAACGAAAAAAGATGGAACGCAGTTGACTGCGCTCCATCTTTTGCTATCGTTTTATTTATTTTTCGCCACTTAATTTTACTAAAATTTTCGCTTGTGATTTGTCGTTAATTAAAACTTCAAATCCTTTGTCGACGATGTCGTCAAGCTCAATTTCAGAAGTAATAATACCGCGTGGGTTTAGTTGTCCTGTACCCATTAAATCAACGGTCTGTTTAAATGATTTTTTCGAGTAAGCGATCGTTGATGTAATTTTAACACCAGTGTTCGTTAAGTGAAGTGGGTTCCATTCGATTGGACGAGCGAAAATCGATACGATGACGACAACACCACGTGGACGTGTGACGTCGATCGATTGGATAAATGTCGGTTGGACACCTGCTACTTCAAACGTTACGTCTACACCACCCGGTACGAGTTCGTGTACTTTTTCGACAGGGTCAACTTTACCTGAGTTAAAGACGTATGTCGCACCCATTTTTTTCGCAAGTTCGAGACGTTCTTCTGATAAATCGAAGACGATAATCTCGCTTGCCCCTGCTGCTTTTGCTGCGATAACTTGTAAAATACCGATCGGGCCTGCACCGAATACAGCAACTGTATCACCGAAGCGCATATCTGATTCTTTTACGGCTTGTACAGCAACTGCTGTCGGTTCTACTAAAGCCCCGTCTTGTAATGTGAGTGTATCTGGTAATTTAATAACATTTTCTTCCGGTGCGTTTGCAAACGTTGCGAATCCGCCATCTCCGTGAAGACCGATAAAGTTAAAGCCATCGTAAATATCCATTCCTTCTGGCTTATTACCGTATGTGAGGGTTGGGTTCACGACGACGCGATCCCCTTTTTTAAATTGTGTTACATTTGGACCGACTTCTTCGACGACACCTGCAAATTCGTGTCCCATAATAAGTGGAGCGGTTTCGCCTGTTAAAGGTGCTGGCTCATCGACTGGAACGAATACCGGACCTTCTGCGTATTCGTGTAAATCACTACCACAAATTCCTGCCCAAGCGACGCGAACGGTTACTTCATTATCTTGAAGCGGTTTTAATTCACGTTCTTCCACTCGAATATCTTTATGACCGTACCAAACTGCTGCTTTCATTTCACAATTCCTCCTACATAAATTCACATTTACTACACCTTTAGAGTAACATTTTATTTGATAAACTTCAACGAAAGTCTTAGGAAAGAGAGAAAATTAAATATCGTTCGATTGTACGATATGAACGAACCGTTCCGACGCAGGAGAAAGCGGCACACTTTTCAAATAAGCGAGACCGATTTGACGTGGAGGAATCGGATGTTCTAACGTTACTTCACGAAGACTTCCTCTTTCTAACAAATCGTCTGCAAATTCTCTCGTCACACAAGCGACACCGAAATTCGCTTGCGCAAAATCGAGTAATAAGTCGTGGGAACCGAGTTCAAAAGCTGGCTCGATCGTTGTTCCGAACGACTGGATAAACGTTTCGACATATTGGCGAGAATTCGATTTGGACTCTAACATAATGAGTGGTAAATGAGCGAGTGTATCGAAAGAAACGACACCGTCTAACATTTTTTGATATTTTTCACCGTATACGAATACGTCATGAATGGCTGCGCACGGGATGAGTGTCAGTCGCTCATCTTCAATGGGGAAATTGCAAAATGCAACATCGACTTCTCCTGATTTCAACAATTGACATAGTTCGTACGTCGTACCATTTTCAATCCGAAATTGAATATGTGGATAGGTGAAATGAAAAATTTCTAAAAAAGGGAGTAAAAAATGACGTGAAATCGAATCACCTACTCCAATTGTAAGTTCTCCTGCTGTTAAATTTTTAAATTCGCTCATTTTTGCAATGCCTGCATCGAGTAAATTGAGCGCCGAGCTCGTATATTCGAACAACAACTTCCCTTCTTGTGTAAACGTTACACCCTTCGGTGAACGATGAAAAAGTCGGGTATCGAGATCTTCTTCTAATTGACGAATCGTTTGACTAACAGCCGGCTGCGTTAAAAAAAGAACACGTGCGGCACCAGAGAAACTTTTCATCTTTCCGACTTCGTAAAAAACACGGTAGTTATCTAATTTTCCAACCATATAAGCCCTCCTTATATGTATCATTTAATATATTCATTTTACTTATACCGAGTGTATCATGTATATTACAAGATGGTAGAACTTTAAAAAGTTAACGAACTTGAGGGAGCGATTAGTATGAAACGAGTAGTAGGAACAGTAGCGAGAGGTCTTCGTTGCCCAATTATTAATGAAGGAGACGACATCGAACAAATCGTCGTCGACAGCGTATTAGAAGCAGCGGAAGTCGAAGGGTTTGAACTTCGTGACCAAGACATCGTCTCGATTACAGAATCAATCGTCGCACGTGCCCAAGGAAACTACGCAACAGTTGACGACATTGCCGTCGATATTTCCAATAAATTTGGAGACGATGTGATCGGTGTAACATTTCCGATTTTAAGCCGTAACCGATTCGCAAACACATTACGTGGTATCGCAAAAGGTGCAGCGAAAAAAGTCGTCATTATGTTAAGTTATCCTTCAGATGAAGTAGGGAACCATTTAATTAGCCTCGACCAACTCGATGAAAAAGGAATTAACCCGTGGACAGATGTTTTAACAGAAGAAGAATTCCGTAAACATTTCGGTTATCAAAAACATACGTTTACAGGGGTTGATTACATCGAGTATTACCGTTCACTCGTTGAAGCATACGATAAAGAATGTGAAATTATTTTCTCACAAAAACCGAAAACAATTTTACGTTATACGAAAAATGTTTTAACGTGTGATATTCACTCACGTAACCGGACGAAACGTATTTTAAATGACCACGGCGCAGAAAAAGTATATACATTAGATGATATTTTAGCAGAGCCGATCGGTAATAGTGGTTATAACGAGGAGTTCGGTTTACTCGGTGCGAACACATCGACAGATGATAGCTTGAAACTATTCCCACGCGATTGCCAACCTGTTGTTGATAATATTCAAGCGAAATTAAAAGAATTAACAGGAAAAACGATCGAAGTAATGGTTTACGGCGACGGAGCATTCAAAGATCCGGTCGGCCAAATTTGGGAACTAGCAGACCCCGTCGTCTCACCTGCTTACACTGCTGGATTACAAGGAACGCCGAACGAAGTGAAATTAAAATATCTTGCTGATAACAATTTCTCTGACCTTCGCGGAGCAGAACTTTCAGAAGCGATTGAAGCATTCATCGCAACGAAAGAAGAAGATTTAACGGGAGCGGTAGAAGCGCAAGGAACGACACCGCGTAAAATTACCGATTTAATCGGTTCACTTTCTGATTTAACATCAGGTAGTGGAGATAAAGGAACGCCGATTGTCCACATTCAAGGATATTTCGACGATTTCACTGATTAAACAGAAACGAAAAAAGTGCTCAAGTGACAACACTTCGAGCACTTTATTTTTCTCGAAAAAGAAAAAGTGTACAGAGTTATCCACAATCACAACGTGTGGATAACTCTTTTTCACGTAACGTGCGACTTTTTCAAAATCATGATAAAGTGGAAAGAGGAAGATTTTTCATTTCCGAAAAGAGAGGTGAATCTATTGTCAATGCAAGATAAAAAAATTCTCGTCGTCGACGATGAAAAGCCGATAGCCGACATTTTAGAATTCAATTTAACGAAAGAAGGATTCGAAGTCTATTGTGCATACGACGGAGAAGAAGCGTTAGAAAAAGTGAATGAAATCCAACCGGATATTATGTTATTAGATATTATGTTACCGAAACGTGATGGAATGGAAGTTTGCCGTGAAGTGCGTAAAACGTATGACTTTCCAATCATTATGTTGACAGCAAAAGATTCGGAGATCGATAAAGTGCTCGGCTTAGAGCTCGGAGCAGACGATTACGTGACGAAACCGTTCGGAACGCGTGAATTAATCGCACGTGTCAAAGCGAATTTACGTCGTCATTCCAAAACAGTATCAGAAGAAGTTGTCGAAACGACAGAAATACATGTCGGTTCGTTAACGATTCAACCCGATGCTTATACGGTGAAAAAGCGCGATGAAGTGATTGAGCTAACACAGCGTGAGTTTGAGTTGTTAAGTTATTTAGCGACACATATCGATCAAGTATTAACGCGTGAACATTTGCTACAAACGGTATGGGGGTACGATTACTTCGGAGACGTTCGAACAGTAGACGTGACGGTTCGCCGTTTACGTGAAAAAATCGAAGATGAACCGAGCCATCCGAAAATTATCGTCACACGCCGTGGAATTGGCTATTATTTAAGAAGTCCAGAAGAGGAGTAACGCGATGCGGAAAGTAAACTTTTTCCGTTCGATCCACGTCAAATTCGTCTTTATTTACATTTTGCTCATTTTAATTGCGTTACAAATTATCGGTCTTTACTTTTCAAGAGGGCTAGAGCAAACGTTAACGTCGAACTTTGAAACGTCGATCGTCGACCGGATGAATTTAATCGAATTTAGTGTACGAGAAGAAATGAAAAGAGAGCGCGTAGAAGACGATCCGACATTAGAGGAAAGCCTCCGGGTCGTCCTTTCGAATTTCACTTCGGCTGATATGAATGAAATACGTGTCGTCGATTCAAAATATCGAATATTGGCTACATCAAAACTCGACAACCAGACGCTCGTCGGACAACGGTCTGTCGATGATACGGTGAAACGTTCGATTACATCAGAAGTACCGAAACAAAATATTTATTTCGATCAAAAATTAGGTAAACGTGTCCTCGTTCGTTCGCAACCGCTCGTTGAAGGGGATGCGGTGATAGGGACGTTGTACGTAGAAGGCAATATTGAAAAAGTATACCGTCAAATTGATGAAATTAATCAAATTTTAGCTGTCGGGGCAGCTTTTTCATTGTCGATTACACTCGTGATTGGAATTTTGATCGCTCAGACGATTACGCGGCCGATTTCCGATATGCGAAAACAAGCTCAAGCGATGGCGAAAGGAAATTTCTCGCGAAAAGTACACGTCTATGGAAATGATGAAATTGGTCAACTAGCAATCGCTTTTAACCATTTGACGAATCAACTACAAGAATCGCAATCAACGACTGAAAGCGAACGTCGTAAGTTATCGAGCGTTTTAGCGAATATGACCGATGGTGTCATCGCAACCGATCGAAAAGGTCGCATTAGTTTAATTAACGATGCCGCTGTCGGAATGCTACGTATGCCGCGCGATATTATTTTAAATCGCCCGATTACGAGCGTTTTAGGCATGGATGATTATACGTTCGAAGATTTAACCGAAATGAAAGAGTCTATTCCACTCGATTTTAGTACGGAAGAACGTCCGTATATTTTACGTGTGACATTTTCAGTGACGCAACGCGAAACAGGATATGTAAATGGTTTAATTGCTGTTTTACACGACAATACAGAACAAGAAAAAATCGATATGGAACGAAGAGAATTCGTCTCGAACGTTTCACACGAGCTTCGTACACCACTTACGACGATGCGCAGTTATTTAGAAGCGCTCGTAGACGGTGCGTGGCAAAATGAACAAATTGCACCGAAGTTTTTAAATGTAACCCAACAAGAGACAGAACGGATGATTCGACTCGTTAACGATTTGTTGAAATTATCTCGTATGGATAGTGAAGAGTATGAATTAAATGTCGAATGGGTTGAATTTAATCAATTTTTCAACGCGATTATTGAACGGTTCGAGTTGTCAAAATCACAAGAAGTGAAATTCCGTCGTCGATTCGCGAATGAAGAATTGTTCGTTGAAATTGATACCGACAAAATGACACAAGTCCTCGACAATATTATTTCAAACGCGTTGAAATATTCACCAGATGGTGGATTCGTTCGATTCGAAACAGTCATCGTCAACGGTCAAATTCGTGTCATGATATCAGACGATGGTATGGGAATACCACCGGAAAATGTCGACCGGATATTCGATCGGTTTTACAGAGCCGATCGTGCGCGAAGTCGTGCGATGGGAGGAACGGGTCTCGGTTTAGCAATCGCCCGCGAAATGATTGCCGCACACGGTGGGAAAATATGGGCAGATAGTGAAGAAGGAAAAGGAACGTCGATTTACTTTACGTTGCCATATGAGCGACAAGAAGAGGAGGAATGGCATTGAAATACATCGAAAAAATAAAAAGTGTATTGCTATTTACTCTCATTGCGCTCAGTTTATATTTAACGTTTTCGATTTGGTCGTATACACCGAATTACGAACCGATTGAACAAATGTCGACTGTTGATATTTCGATAGCAGAAAAACGAAAAGTAGAAGAAGTCATTCAACCGTACAAAGTCGTCGTCCAAAGCAACCAGCAATTAAAAGGAACGATCCACGAACAAAGGATTGAAGAGTTATTTCGAGAAATTCGTGATTGGCGTGCGGTTAGTTTAACGTTACACTCTGAAAAATTTGGTAAAAAACGTGTAGCGGATACGTTGAAAAAAGAAGGTGCGCTCATGATTTACTATCAAGGAGAAGTCCCTTTCCGCGCGTATGAAAATGTATTTAAAATGAGTGATTTGAACGTACCCGAAGCGTCATTTGACCGGATCATTGTCAAGAAGGAACCGAAGCGTGGAGCGTACCGTCTCTATTTTGTGAACCGTCAGCATGAATATTATTATGAAGCGACGACACAAATTCCACAAATCGCTCAATATGAACGTTTCTTCACGACGTGGAGTGAGCAAATCGACGATTACGTCACGATTCATACGAAAGGTCCTTCCTTTATCGCTGTTCCGGCTGAAGACGTGACATTTGAACACCAAACGTATTATCAAGAAGAAATTAATCCTACCCGTTTTCGCGATGCATTGTTTCGAGATCCGAATGCAGTGCGCCGCAGTCAAGTGAATGCGCACCGAGAAGAATATGCCGACGATCATGCGTTAATGACGGTAGATACAGATTTGAAAATGTTACATTACGTGTATCCGAATGCAGAAAGTCAAGAAATCGCGATACCGTCAGAACTGCTGTTTAATTCGATTGATTTTATTAACGAACACGGCGGTTGGACAGATGAATATCGGTTCGTCCATATCGACCCGATTACTCGTTACGTCCGCTTTCAATTATTTGTCCACGGCTTACCTGTATATAGCGATTATGCAGGTACGACAGAAATCGTTCAAAATTACGGGCAAACGACTGCTTTTCGTTACAATCGACCGTACTATTCGTTCGACTCGACGTTGTTACTTGATCGTGTAGACGAAACGATTCCATCCGGCGTGACAATTATGCGAGAGTTAAAAAAACAACCGCGTTTAGAATATGACGAAATCGAAGACATTTCACCGGGATACGTCATGATTCAAGATCCAGAACAACGTCTCTTTTTACTCAAGCCGTCTTGGTTTTATTTAGTCTCCGGGCATTGGTATCGTTACGACTTTGATACGAAAGGAGGCGACGTCAGTGGATTGGAATAAAACGAAAACGATTTTTATCGTCGTCTTCGGCGTATTAAATATTTTTTTATGGTCGTTATATATTAATCAAAACGAACAAGTTCGTAACGTCGAAGTGTTAGGACAACCGTCTGTAGAAGAATCGCTCCGACTAGATAACATTACGTACGATCGATTGCCAGATGACGACGTTCATTCGTCTTACATGTCGGCAGACATTGCGACGTTTACGAAAGAAGAAATCGATAAGAAAAGAAAACAAGATTATACGATTATTGACGGTACGATGATTCGTTCGACATTAGCAACACCGTATGCGTTGAAAGATAAAAAAGAACGTGTCGGCTATAAAGAATTTCTCGATCAATACGTCGTCAACGGTGAGCAATATCATTTATGGGACGTCGATGAACAAAAAAATACGGTGCTTTTTTTCCAACAAATTGTAAAAGAGCCGATTTATTATAGTCCAGATGCGACGTTAACCGTTTATTTAAACGAGGCGGGGGAAATTGAACGTTACGAACAAAAAATGTTAGAAGGATTCGTCAGTTTTAACCAGAAGAAAAATTTATTAACTCCGTTTGAAGCGATTAGTACGTTAGCGACGAAAGGTTATTTGAAACAAAATACACATGTCGAAACGGTTCGTCTCGGTTATTCTACACTTGTTCAATTTACAGAAACACAAGTATTTGCACCGACGTGGCACGTAAAAGTCCGTCAGAAAAAAGACGGTCATATTCAACATTTTTTCGTCAATGCAATTGAAGGAAAAGTAGTAGAGTTGCAAGAAGAGAGGAAGGACGGGTAAAATTGCGGTTTAGTGTGTTAGCAAGTGGCAGTACAGGAAACTCAGTTTACATTGAAGATGAAGAGCGTGCATTTTTAATCGATGCCGGATTGAGCGGGAAAAAAATCGAAGAAAAAATGGACAGTATCGGACGTTCAATGGAAAAAGTTGAAGGCATTTTCGTCACGCATGAACATTCCGATCATATTAAAGGTGTTGGTATTTTGGCGCGTCGTTATCATATCCCCGTCTATGCGAATGAAAAGACGTGGAATGCGATGCGAAAAGATGTCGGCAAAATTCCGAGTGATTTACAATTTCGGTTCGATACCGAGTCGGTTCAATCGTTCGGAGCATTCGACTTTCAATCGTTTGCTGTTTCGCACGATGCAGTTGATCCGATGTTTTTTGCCTTAACACACGGCGATAAAAAATTGTCGGTCGTAACGGATACAGGTTATATGAGTGACCGAATGAAAGGGCATATTGCAAAATCGGATGCTTTCGTTTTTGAAACGAATCATGATGTAAGCATGTTGCAAATGTGTCATTATCCGTGGTCGGTCAAACGACGCATTTTAAGTGATTTTGGTCATTTATCAAACGAAGACGCAGCGGTTGCGATGAGTGAAGTGATTGATGAAAAAGACACGTATATTTATTTATCGCATTTAAGTAAAGATAATAATATGAAAGAACTTGCGCGAATGAGCGTAACCCAAACGTTAGAGACATTCGGTATTCGAGTCGGTGAATACGTTCACTTATTCGATACAGATGAAGACGACTCGACCCCTTTACGCTCATTATGAGAAGGAGGAATAATATGGAACAACAACCGATGTATCAACAACCACCGCAAAAAAAACGCGGGGGATTTTGGCCAGCATTAGGAGGCGCAGTCGTAGGAGGCGGTCTCGTCGGTGCATTACTACTCGGCGTTCCGTCGAACTCAGCTTCACCTGTTCAGCAAGCACCCACTTCTACGGCAGAAGAACAAGCAAAAGTAGAAAAAATCGAGGTGAAAACCGATTCTATCGACGTTGCAGAACAAGTAGCGGATGCAGTCGTTGGAATTACGAACGTTCAAACAGTTCACGACTTTTGGTCGGCTCGCTCGATGACACAAGAAGTCGGTACCGGTTCAGGCGTTGTATATAAAAAAGAAGGATCGGATGCATATCTCGTGACGAACCATCACGTCGTTGAAGGAGCAGAAGAATTAGAAGTGACGTTCGATGACGGTACGAAAACAGAGGGAACAGTCGTCGGAAGTGACGTTTGGACGGATTTAGCCGTCGTGAAAATTTCAAGCAAGCATGTGAAAACGACGATGCCTTTTGGCGATTCGGATCAATTGAAAAGAGGCGAGCCTGTCATGGCAATTGGAAACCCACTCGGTTTAGGTTTTTCGGGCTCGGTTACACTCGGTGTCATTTCGGGGAAAGACCGGTCGATTCCAGTTGATTTAAACAATGATGGACAAGTCGATTGGCAAGCAGATGTTATACAAACAGACGCGGCGATTAACCCCGGCAACTCAGGAGGTGCACTCGTGAATATGGCGGGACAATTAATCGGTATTAATTCGATGAAAATTTCAAAATCAGCGGTAGAAGGGATTGGACTTGCGATACCGAGCAATCTCGCGTTACCGATCATCGAACAACTAGAAACGACAGGAGAAGTTCATCGTCCAACGATAGGTGTATCGTTATTAGACGTTCAGACGATTCCAGCGCATCAACAAAAAGAATTGTTAGATTTACCGAAAGATGTAAAAGAAGGAGTCGTCGTCATGGACGTTGCGCGTTTATCCGCAGCAGATAAAGGCGGGTTACGACAATACGATGTCATCGTCGCCTTAGACGATCAAGAGATTCAAAGTATGATCGACTTACGAAAATATTTATACAATGAAAAACGAGTCGGCGACGAACTCCAAGTGACAGTATATCGAAACGGATCGAAAATGACGCTTACATTAACACTCGTTGACGGAGACCAATTTTAAATGATAAAAGACACGTAACATTCTCACTTTTTGAGGAAGTTACGTGTCTTTTTTAATTTACGTCTAAATGACCGGACGTTCCATTTACTTGTCATCGTCATGTTGATGGTAAGGATGATTTTCTTTTTTATGTTTCGGGTCCGCTGTATCTTCTAAATGTGTGTACTGATTTTTCTCTTTTTCAGGCACCGGTCCGCCTTCGTTCATCATTTTAAAAATCTCTTTTTCTTCTTTACTGTAGCGTTTGTTTGATTCATTGTTTGTCATCTTACTCACCCTTTCTTTTTTAATGATGTATACGTATTATGCCCGTGTGCAAAAGTATGAAACCTTTTTCAGATGAAAAAAACATATGGTACACTAAAAAGAAAAAAAGGAAGTGTCTTATGACAAAATATATTGTCTGTTTAGCACATACAGGATACGCTCTCGATATGATTGTTGCTACGACGAATGAAGCACCAGAATTATTGCCATATGAAGGGGAAGCAACGTGTGGTCAATGTGACGAACGTGCAGAATATATAGTAGAGAACAAACATTCTGAACACAACATGTAGATAACTCTGTGGATAAGTGTGGATAACTTTTCGAAATAGCAAAAATATACGATAAAGAAGGTAGATTTTTTGAATATTACAATTATTGCGGTTGGAAAAGTGAAAGAAAAATACGCTAAAGAAGGTATTCAACAGTTTATGAAACGACTTCAACCGTATGCAAAAGTGAAAATAATCGAGTTAACCGATGAACCTGCACCTGAACATTTGAGTGCGAAAGAAGAAGAGGAAGTAAAACGAAAAGAAGGGAAAAAAATCATCGCCAAATTAGCAGATAATATGCACGTCGTCGCATTAGATTTAAATGGACGTGAGCGAACGAGTGAACAATTTGCAACGTGGATGGATGATCACCGTACGTACGGACGAAGTAAAATCGCTTTCGTTATCGGCGGCTCACTCGGTTTATCTGACGACGTGCTAAAACGGGCAGATGAAAAAATCGCATTTTCAAAAATGACATTCCCTCATCAATTAATGCGTCTTTTTCTCGTAGAACAAATTTATCGGGCTTTTCGCATCGTGCATAACGAACCGTATCACAAATAGTGGAAATTTTTTAGAGGGAAAAATGCTCGACAAAAAATCGTCACAAATCAGAAGGGACGAGGGAAAGCGGACAAAAAATCGTTTCCAACGTGAGCGTAACGACGCTTCTCTGTCCTTGTAGACGAGTCGTAATAATGATAAACTGTAAATATGTATATTTATTGAACCAGAAAAGATGTGACATTCGGTTTGCACCTTCGCTAGTTGAGTGTTTCATGAGGCGCATCCACCTACGTCTTTTCTGTAAATTTAGGGGATAAGGATGAGGAAAAATGAGCAATACTAACACAGATGTTATCTTAATCGGTGCCGGAATTATGAGTGCGACTTTGGGAACACTGCTCAAAGAGTTAGAGCCAGATTGGAACATTACAGTGTATGAACAGCTTGATAAACCAGGTGAAGAAAGTTCGAATGAATGGAATAACGCAGGTACAGGTCACTCTGCACTTTGTGAGTTAAACTACACGCCAGAGCAAGCAGACGGAACGGTCGATACGACAAAAGCGGTAAACATTAACGAGCAATTCCAAATTTCACGTCAATTTTGGTCATACCTTGTGGAAAAGAATTTAATTCAAGACCCACAAGAGTTCATTATGCCATTGCCTCACATTAGTTACGTCGAAGGAGAAGCGAACGTTAACTTCTTACGTAAACGTTACGAAGCACTTTCAACGAACCCGTTATTTGAAGGAATGGAATTCACAGACGATATCGATACGATGCGCGAGTGGATGCCACTGATGATGGAAGGAAAAGTACAAACAGAACCGATCGCAGCGACGAAAGTAGATTACGGAACAGACGTCAACTTCGGTGCATTAACACGTAAACTTTTCGGACATTTAGAGCAAGCAAATGGCGTAAACGTTCATTACAATCATGAAGTGAAAGATATTAAACGTACGTCAGATGGCTTATGGGAAGTAAAAGTCGTTTCAAAAGATGGAAAACTTGAATACCGTAAAGCGAAGTTTATCTTTATCGGAGGTGGTGGCGGAAGCTTACCATTACTTCAAAAGACAAATATTCCTGAAAGTAAACAAGTCGGTGGTTTCCCAGTAAGCGGTGTATTTTTAGTATGCCGTAACCCTGAAGTCGTTGAAAAACACCATGCGAAAGTATACGGAAAAGCAAAAGTCGGTGCACCACCGATGTCAGTACCTCATTTAGATACACGTTACATCGACAATGAACGTACATTATTGTTCGGACCATTCGCAGGATTTTCACCGAAGTTCTTAAAAACAGGATCGAACTTAGATTTACTCGGCTCTGTTAAACCGAATAACGTCTTTACGATGTTAGCTTCAGGTGCGAAAAACATTCCGTTAACGAAATATTTAATCGAACAATTACTTCAATCAAAAGAAGAACGAATTGAACAGTTACGCGAATTTATCCCGACAGCAAACGGTGATGATTGGGATCTCGTCGTAGCCGGACAACGTGTTCAAGTTATTAAAGATACAGAAGATGAAAAAGGGAAGTTACAATTCGGTACAGAAATTATTACTTCAGGAGACGGTACAGTCGCAGCATTACTCGGTGCGTCACCAGGAGCTTCAACAGCTGTTAAAGCGATGCTTGATGTCGTTGAACGTTGTTTCCCACAAAACATGAACGATTGGGAATCAAAAATTAAAGAGATGATTCCTTCATACGGCGAGTCACTCGTTGACAATGAAGAACTCTTTAACGAAGTTCACTTCTCAACAGCGAAAGCATTAAAACTTACAACAAAACCAGAATAAACGACGACCTAACGCATGACTTCTAATCGTTCGATTAGAGTTCATGCGTTTCTCTTTCCATTTCATCTGGAAGAAATGGTCATCCTTTGTTATAATTGAAAAACAAATTCATATGAAACGGGTGCTAACGGCTGAGACGTCTATCGACGAACCGTCAATCTGATCTAGGTAATGCTAGCGTAGAGACAATACGAAAGGAAAAGACCGTCTTTTGGCATACACTCATTCAAAAGATGGTCTTTTTATATTTATTAGCACCCATTTATGAACGAAATAAAGGAGGAATGAACGATGAAACAAAAATTAACATTTACAGATATTTTAGTGACGATTATGCTCGGTGTCGTCTTCGGTATTATTATGCGTTTTTGGGACAGTTTTTATGAAGTCGTCGGTGGCGTTTTACCTGTCGGCAAACAGTTAATTTACGGTATGTGGTTTATGGTCGGACCGTTTGCGTTTTTATTAATTCGTAAACGAGGTGTCGCTTTACTTGCAAGTGTTGCTGCTGCGAGTTTATCGGCATTACTCGGGCAAGGATTACAAACTCTTTTATACGGATTTGTACAAGGATTAGGAGCAGAGCTCATCTTTTTATTATTCGCTTATCGTCGTTTTGACATTGCTGTTGCAGGTCTTGCAGGTATCGGATCACTCGCAGCTGGTTTTATGTTAGACGTCGTCTACGGATACATTCAATACGAACCGTGGGCACTCATCGTCAAATATAGTTTACGTGCAATAAGTGCGTTCGTCTTCACAGGAGTGTTTGCCTACTATATTGTAAAAGCATTAGAACGTACAGGTGTAACTGATTCTTTACGTCCTGTTGATAAAAGTGAATACGACCAACTAAAATAGCGGAGGAGGAAATCGATGTATTACATCCAAAACCTTCGTTTGAAATTTCCAGGAGAGGAATCCCTTTTGTTTCGGGATCTCTCCTTTACTATTTCACGAGGTGAAAAAGTATTATTACTCGGGCCGAGTGGTAGTGGAAAATCGACGTTACTTCAAGTATTCAGTCGCATTATCCCATCGATTACAGAAGTGCCGATGCAATATGAAAAGGCGCATTTACCAGAAAATTGGGGTTACGTTTTTCAAGATCCAGATACACAATTTGCGATGCCTTATGTAGACGAAGAGCTCGCTTTCGTTTTAGAAAATTTAAAAGTACCCCGTGCTGAAATGGAACAACGAATGGACGAAGCGTTACGAGCGGTCGGTTTACAATTGGCGGAACGTCACACGTTAATTGACGACCTATCACAAGGAATGAAACAACGACTCGCACTCGCTTCAGTATTATTGTTAGAACCAGACGTTTTGTTTTTAGACGAACCGTCTGCATTACTAGACCCAGAAGGAACAGAACAAATATGGGATTCCGTTCGACGTGTCGCTAAAGACAAAACTGTCATCATTGTCGAACATAAAATTGATCAACTTGAACATTGGGTCGACCGTGTCGTTTTATTAAATCAACACGGTGAGATTGTTGCCGATGGACCACCGGAAGAAATATTTACGACATATCGGGCGACATTAATCGAAGATGGTATATGGTACCCAGACGTATGGCGCGATTATCGCGCACGGCCGCAGACGAAAGAACGCGAAGCGACTCGTATCGCACCAAGTAAAAAGCAACTCATGACGTTACGCGATTTTCGTGCTTTTCGCAAGGGTGAAGAAAAACTATATGTCAAAGAAGCGACGGTTTACGAACAAGAATGGATCGCTATTATCGGAGAAAACGGCGCAGGTAAAAGTACATTATTGTTAGCACTTATGCAGTTGTTAGAGACGACAGGGCATTACACCGTTTTCGATAAAGTCGTCAAAGGTGCTAAAAAAGCGAAACATCGAACGATTCCATCCGCTTTAACACTCGTCTTCCAAAATCCAGAATTACAATTTGTAACGAATACGATTTATGACGAAGTCGCACTTAGTTTAACATTACGTGACGTGCCCGCTGATGAAATCGCGCCGACTGTTGCTTTCATGTTAGAAATGTTTCGTCTCGATATGGAAGATGATCGTCATCCTTTCCAATTGTCTACAGGTCAAAAACGTCGACTAAGTGTCGCTACCGCATTAACGACAGAAGCAGACATCGTTTTACTCGATGAGCCGACGTTCGGTCAAGACGCTTACAACACGTTCGCTTTACTCGAACAGTTCGAAAAATTACGCCGCCAAGGAAAAACTATTATTATGGTTACGCACGATATGAACATCGTCGAACAATTTGCGACGACATCATGGAAAATCCGAGACGGCGAACTTGTAGAGGTGCATCGTTATGATGAATTGGTTCATACCTGAAAAGAAAACGATCGTTCATGACATTCATCCCGGAATTAAATTTTTCGTCGTCTTTTTACTGCTCGTGATTGCACTCGTCAACTGGAATCCTACATTTGCGCTTTATCAAGCGGTCGTTTATACATTTTTATTGTTTACAATGACAGGATTTGCGACGTATAAAATTGGATTGTTATCGTTACCTGCTTTTATTTCTGCTTTATCGACTTTCATTACGATGACACTATTTGGTCGAGGAGAAACGGTTTACTGGCAATGGCTCATTTTTAAAATATCAGAAGAAAGTGTACGACAAGGAATGTTGTTAGCGCTAAAGACGTTATCCTTTTCGGCTTTAAGTTTATTTTTACTTTTTACGACGAATCCGATGTTACTGGCGTATGCGCTCATGCAACAATTTAAATTGCCTTCTAAATACGCTTATAGTTTCATCGCTTCCGTTCGTTTATTACCGATTATCGTAGAGGAAATTCAAGCACGTCGTAACGCCTTAGCGATACGCGGTATACGTTTTCAAAAAGGAATAAAAGGAGTTGGAGAACGACTCGCTCAATATACGGTGCCATTATTTGCGCAAAGTATTCGCCGTGCACAACGAATTGCCATTGCGATGGAATCGAAACAATACCATATGGGAAGTGAACGAACGTACTATTATGAAATGAAAAGTCAACGATCGGATTACATTTTCGTCGTGTGCGCACTTAGTCTCGTCATTCTTTTATACGCACTTGCGATGTATTATCCGCTCTCGTTCATCTTCATCTTTTAAAACGTATACTTCATAGGAACGCAATCTATGAAGTGTACGTTTTTCATTTTACGTTACGGAGATATTTAGCAAAAAAAGGATATAACCGGAGAGAGACAAAGACGAAACGGCGAAAATATGTTATGATACGGCGGACAAAAGTTATTTCAAAGGAGGAAGACGAATGAAACAGTATGAAACGATGACAGGCGAGCAAATTCGTCAACGCATTCGAACAGGTGAAATTGTAGGACCGACAGCAGGGATGGCGTCTGGATATACACAAGCGAACCTCGTCATCTTACCGAAAGAAGACGCATACGATTTTTTATTGTTTTGCCAACGGAATAAAAAATCATGTCCTGTATTAGATGTAACGGACGTAGGCAGTCCAGAACCGACTGAAATTGCTCAAGGAGCTGACGTTCGAACGGATCTTCCGAAATATCGCATTTACCGCGATGGAATTTTCGTAGAAGAAGTCGAAACGATTACGTCATATTGGCAAGACGATATGGTCGCTTTTTTACTCGGCTGTAGTTTCACGTTTGAAACTCCTCTTTTGAAAGAAGGCATTCCTGTTCGCCATATTGAACGAGGAAGTAACGTCCCGATGTATGAAACGACGATTGAAACGAAACGAGCAGGTCGTTTTCACGGACCGACTGTCGTCAGCATGCGTCCGATGACACCAGCACAAGCGATTCGAGCGACTCAAATTACGAGCCGCTTCCCAGATGTACACGGTGCGCCAATCCATATAGGAGAACCAGAACAAATCGGTATTTCTTCAATCGATGAACCGCATTTTGGACAATCTGTTCCGATTAAACGAGGCGAAGTCCCCGTATTTTGGGCGTGCGGTGTCACACCACAAGCGGTTGCGATGAAAAGTAAACCGAAACTGATGATCACACATGCGCCAGGTTGTATGTTCGTCAGTGATGTAAAAGACGACAGATTAAGCGTATTGTAAGGGTGAAAATATGAACCATAAAAACAAAACCGTCGTCCGTTCGATGGACATTTTAGATTTATTTATCGACCATCCGGCTTTATCATTTCAAGAAATGATCGACTTATCCGGTATTCCGAAAAGTTCAGTGTATCGGATGATTCGTTCATTAGAAGAAATCGGATTTTTAGAAAAAGGAGACGATTTAAAATATCGTCTTGGTACTGTCTTTTTAAAATTTGGTCATCTCGTCTCGACGAGAATCGATATTCGCCAAATCGCGGTACCGATTATGGAAAAATTGCATAAAGAAGTGAAGGAAGCGATCAACTTAGCGATTCGTGAAGGAGACGAAGCAGTTTATATCGAAAAAATCGATAAATTTCAAAGCGTTCGGTTATATACAGCGATTGGAAAGCGAAGCCCGCTCTATGCAGGGGCATGTCCACGAGCGATTTTATCATTTTTAACAGATGAGGAATTAAGTGATTATTTCCGACGCGTCGAACGTCATCCGATTGCGATGAAAACGATCGTACAAGAAAATCAATTAAGAACGTCGATACAAGAAGCCCGATTGCACGGCTTTACTGTCAGTCATTCCGAATTAGAAAACTATACCGCAGCGGTCGGAGCACCTATTTTCGATTATCGTGGCCAAGTTATCGGCGGATTAAGTATCGCGGGTATTGAGGCGCATTTCGAAGGTGAAATCGTTGAAAAGTACAGTGAAAAAGTGAAAGAAGCAGCATTGAAAATATCAAAAGAAATCGGATTTGACGCTAGAAGATTAGATTGACGGTTTCGCTAATATTTTTTAAAAAGCTGTGATCGAGTAAGTTTAGAGACGAATGACGTAATAGACGATAAGATGAAAACCCCTCTCTTTTGGCAAAGTTTCCAAAAGAGAGGGGTTTTTCTTTTTTGAATGTTCCGAAAAGTGAAACGATTTACATCCCGATTAATTTCGGAATTTCTTTAAACAATGTCCAAACGCTAAGGACGCCCATTAATACGACGACGAAAATACCAGGAATCGTTAACCAAAGTGGATGTTTGTACGATCCGACAATATCTTTACGGTACGCAGCAATTAAAATAATGCCGAGTGCAAGTGGTAAAATTAAAGCGTTTAACGCTCCGGCAAGAATTAATACTTTTACCGGTTTCCCGATGAATAAAAATGTCGAAGAAGAAATGATGATAAACCCGATAATGAACCAGTTACTATGTTTTTCAATAACAGGACTAAACGTTTTAATAAAGGATACAGACGTATATGCTGCACCGACGACTGATGTTACAGCAGCGGCCCACATAATGACACCGAAAATACGAATTCCGATATCGCCAAGTGCAAAGTGGAATGCTTCTGCAGCAGGGTTACCATTTTCATTTAATACGACACCTTGTGAAATAACACCTAAAATTGCAAGGAATAAAGCAATACGCATAATACCCGTTACACCGATTCCGATGACTGCACTTTGTGTCACTTGTGGAAGACCTTCTTGTCCTTTAATCCCCGCATCTAATAAACGGTGACCTCCTGCGAACGTAATATATCCACCAACAGTCCCCCCGACGAGTGTAACGATTGCGAGTAAACTAATTTCTTCTGGCCATACCGTGTTGACTAACGCTTGACCGACCGGTGGTGACGTTTTGAACGCGACATAAATCATTAAAATAATCATTGTGAAACCTGCTATTTGTGTAACGCGGTCCATTACTTTAGATGCTTCTTTTACTAAGAAAATGAAAATCGCAAAAGCAGCACTAATGGTCGCACCTGTCACTGCATCAATTCCGAGCATCGCATTGAGTCCAAGACCTGCTCCAGCGATGTTTCCGATATTGAATGCTAATCCTCCAAAGACGATCAATCCGGCTAAGACGTAGCCGAGTCCAGGAAATACTTTGTTCGCGATTTCTTGTCCACGAAGACCAGAAACAGCAATAATGCGCCAAACGTTCATTTGTGCGAAGACATCTAAAATGAGTGAAATTAAAATAACGAACGCAAAACTCGCTGCGAGTTGTTGTGTGAAGACGGCGGTTTGCGTTAAAAACCCAGGTCCTACAGAAGATGTTGCCATTAAAAAGGCGGCACCGAGTAAGACGCTACGGTTTTTCGTTGAAGATTGTTTGTTTATTAAGTTTTTGTCTGCCATAAATACTCTCCTTTTACGGTATGAACGACTGAACGTTAACTTCGCGTTGGCGTAAGTCATCGTAAATGAGACGTGCAAATGCAACGGCATGCGGAGTATCTCCGTGTACACAAATTGTATCTGCTTTTAAGTCAACGATAGAGCCATCGACTGCCTTCACCTGTCCTTTCAATACCATCTTTCGAATTTGTTCCAAAGCTTGTTGTTCATCTGTTATAAGTGCATGCGCTTCTGAGCGTGGAGTTAATGTGCCATTACGTTGATACGTTCGATCAGCAAATACTTCATGTGCGACTGTAAGACCGATTCTCTCGCCAGCTTTCGTTAATTCGCTACCTGATAAGCCGTATAAAACTAACGATGGAGATACGTCATGAACCGCCTTTGCAATCGCTTCTGCTAATAAAGGATCTACTGCTGCCATGTTGTACAATGCACCATGTGGTTTTACATGTTGCAGTTGTGTGTTGTGAACGCGTAAAAAGGCATCAAGTGCTCCGATTTGATAGACGACCATATCATAAGCTTCTTGAGGTGTTACTTTCATTTCGCGTCGTCCGAACCCAATCAAGTCCGGAAGGCTAGGATGAGCTCCAATCCGTACATTATGTTCAACGGCCTTTGCTACTGTTTTTCGCATAACGGTAGGATCCCCTGCGTGGAAACCACACGCGATATTCGCGCTCGTGACGTATTGTAAAACGTCCTCATACTCACCTAATTCGTAACGACCAAAACTTTCACCTAAGTCACAATTCACATCAACTTTTATCACAATATATCCTCCTTCAATAATTGAAAGCGTTATCACACTCACCATTTTTTTACTGTAGTCCATAAAAAAGGAGCTACAGTTCTAAAAGGTAAAATTTATTCTAACATAAAAAAAAGCGTCGTCACGCAAAAACGATTAAAAAAAAGAGCATTTATTATTAGACTATTTCGGAAATAACGCTTGTATTTTTTATGATACGTCTTATAATACGATATATACCCGAATAACAGAACCTTGGTTCCGAATAATGAAACTAAAAGAGGAGGTGATGACCGATGAGTGAAACTATAAACGTACAACCTTTCGGTGATCGTGCCATTTATATCTCATTTGGTCACAAAATTGACACATCTATCCATACGAAAATACAAGCTTTCGTCCGTTATTTAGAAAATCATCCGTTTGATGGGATGTTAGAATGCGTTCCAGCGTACACAAACGTCACAATTCATTATGATCCGCTCGCTGTTTTACAAAAACATGCGATTCGTAAACGTTCGTCTTTTTTATATTCACCTTTTGAAATCGCTTCCAATTACGTGAAAGAAGCGTTACAACGTTTTGAAGAAGAGGAAGTGACATTTACGCCACGTACAGTAACGATTCCAGTCGTATACGGAGGCGCGTACGGACCCGATTTGTCAATCGTCGCCAAATTAAACGATTTGACAGAAGAAGAAGTGATTCGACGTCACAGTGAACGCGAATATACAGTCTTTATGCTCGGTTTTGCACCAGGATTCCCATTTTTAGGGGGAATGGATCCTTCAATTGCAACACCTCGAAAAGAAAATCCGAGATTAACGATTCCGAGTGGGTCGGTCGGCATTGCAGGAGAACAAACCGGGATTTACCCATTAGAAACACCCGGTGGATGGCAAATTATCGGCCGCACACCAGTTGAATTATTTTTACCTGAACAATCACCACCTACCTTTTTATTACCCGGTGATTGTATCCGCTTTCAACCGATAAACGCTGAACAATATGAACAATGGAAGGAGGAAAATCGATGACGATGACAGTATTGCAACCGGGGTTGCTTGCGACAATTCAAGATAGTGGACGGTATCAATTACAAAAATACGGCGTCATCGTAAGTGGTGCAGCCGACATGTATTCTTATCGACTTGCTAATATTCTCGTCGGTAACGATCAACACGCCGCAGGGATTGAAGTGACGATGTTTCAAACGACGATTCGTTTCGAAGAAGATACGTTATTTGCTGTAACAGGTGGAGATTTACAACCGTTACTTGACGGTCGTCCACTTCAAATGTGGAAGCCTCAAATTGCACGTCAAGGGAACGTATTACAATTTCAATCACCGAAAACAGGTGCACGCGCATACGTAGCAGTAGCAGGGGGAATTCGCGTTCCGAATGTTATGGGAAGTAAAAGTACGTATTTACGTGCACGTCTCGGAGGTTACGAAGGACGAGCGTTAAAAAAGGGAGATATTTTACAAACCGGACCGTTAAACTTATTAAACGAACGAATGCAAGAACGTATCGGCCAAAAAGGTATCGTTCATTGGACGGTCGATCACGAATCATTACTCGACCAACGTCAAGAAAATGTCGTCCGCTTTATTTCAGGAAATGAATACGAAGCATTTACAGTAGAAACGAAAGAAGCGTTAGAAACGGAGCGTTTTCAAGTAACAGCACAGTCTGATCGAATGGGATGTCGTCTTCAAGGACCGAGTTTACGACTGAAACAGCCGCTTGAAATTTTATCAGAAGCAGTGACAGCAGGTACGATTCAAGTTCCGTCGAATGGACAACCGATCGTCTTACTAGCAGATCGTCAAACGACAGGCGGTTATCCTAAAATTGGACAAGTGATCTCGAGTGACATTCCGAAACTAGCGCAATTACGTCCAGATGCGACGATTCGTTTCCAAAAAGTATCACACCGAGAAGCAGAACGTATTTTATTACAAAATGAATGGACGATTCATCAAATGGAACTCGGAATTCGTCTGAAAGTACACGAAGTATAGGAGGGGTCATATGATTTCAAAAGAAGAGCGTGAACAATTAGAAAAGCTATTTCAACTAATCGAACAGTCAGACATTCAAAGGTTTGAATTAACGAAAGAACAATTTTCATTACAATTTCAAAAAGAAGGGGTGACGACGAGTAGTGAAATGAATGTAGCACGCGGTGAGCGTTACGTTCAAATGCCTATTCCGTCTGAACGCGAAGAAAAAGAAACAGTAGAAGAAGTAGTCGAGCAACAAACGTTACCGACGGATTACACCGTGACAGCACCAATGCTCGGAACATTTTATAAAAAAGCGAGTCCGACGCAAGAACCGTTCGTTCAAGTAGGCGATGAAATTGTAAAAGGACAAACGATTTGTATTTTAGAAGCGATGAAATTGTTAAACGAAGTGCATAGTGAAGTCGACGGGAAGATTGAAGAAATATACGTAGAAGAAGGCGAAATTGTCGAGTTTGGACAGCCGTTATTCCGCGTGAGTCGAGTGGATGCCGATGATTAAAAAAATATTAATTGCCAATCGTGGAGAAATTGCTGTACGTATTATTCGTGCATGCCAAGAGATGAACATTCAAACCGTTGCAATTTATTCAGAAGCAGATGAAACGGCATTACACGTTCAACTAGCAGACGAAGCATACTGTGTCGGTCGTGCCCCGTCGCATGACAGTTATTTAAATATCGAAGCCATTTTAAGTATCGCATTACTTGCAAAAGTCGATGCGATTCATCCCGGTTACGGTTTTCTTGCTGAAGATGCTGATTTTGCCCAACTGTGTCAAGATAGCGACGTCACATTTATCGGACCATCAGCAGAAGCGATTCGAAAAATGGGCATGAAAGATATGGCGCGAACGACGATGGCACAAGCCGGCGTTCCGATCGTACCGGGGTCAGATGGAACCGTATTAAATAGTGAAGAAGCGATACAAGTCGCCAATCGCATCGGTTATCCTGTCATCATTAAAGCGACAGCCGGTGGTGGTGGAAAAGGAATTCGTGTTGCGCGCGATGAAGAAGAACTCATTGCAAATTTTGAATTAACACAAGCAGAAGCGCGTGCCATTTTTGAAAATGACGGTGTCTACTTAGAAAAATATATCGAGTCATTCCGCCATATCGAATTACAAGTGTTAGGAGATTTATTTGGCAATGTCGTGCATTTAGGCGAGCGTGACTGTACGATTCAACGACGTATGCAAAAACTTGTAGAAGAAACACCATCGATTGCCGTATCGCCGAAAACGAGAGCTCGTATGGGAGAAGCGGCCGTACGGGCAGCCGAAGCTGTTCAATATGTTGGGGCGGGTACGGTTGAATTTATTTACGACCAACGCGAAGATACGTTTTATTTCATGGAGATGAATACGAGAATTCAAGTCGAACATACGATTACTGAAATGGTAACGGGAATCGATTTAATTAAAGAACAAATTCGAATCGCAGACGGTATGCCGTTATCGTATCGCCAACAAGATATTCAAATGGACGGTTGGTCGATTGAATGTCGTATTAATGCAGAAGATCCGGAGATGAATTTTTTACCGTCCCCTGGAACGATTACGCGTTGCCATTTCCCAGATGGGTTCGGTGTACGTGTTGACAGCGCGATGTATCAAGGTTATACGATTCCTCCTTATTACGATTCGATGGTAGCGAAACTAATCGTACACGCACGGACGAGAGAAGAAGCTATCTTAAAAATGGAACGTGCATTGCGTGAAATGACGATCGAAGGGATTGAAACGACAATTTCATTTCATTTAAAATTGTTTCAAGATACTCGTTTCCGTTCGGGACGATTTGAGACGAACATATTTGATTCAATCGAATGAGCAGAAGACATATTTCGCTTATGATAAAAAACCTAGTCCTTTCTTTCGAGAGGTAGTGACCTTTACAAGTGATTGTTTACACGAACTTGTAGAGGTACTTACTTTCGATTAAGACCGACTAGGTTTTTTCTTATTCTATTATAGGCAAATGCATACGTTCGATGGCGTCATCACCTTTGACAGAAAATCCGGCACCTTTTGTACAAAAAATAGAAGCACTCGTCGTTCGTGTGTCGTGTTCGATTTCATATCGTGTAGAAGAAATGACGTCTTCTGCGTTATGGCACGGTGCGAAATGATCGAATTGTAACGACAATTGACCACGTCCTTTCGTATAAGAAGCAAACCGTGCATTGTAGTTCGAAAACGTTTGAACGGGGACGCGTGCACGAAGAAGTAGCCGCTTACCGATCGTTTCAGGAGGTGCTGCTACACCAGCGCCTCGCTCGATATCGCTCATGAGCCGACCAATTTCATGCGGTTCGACTGTCGCTTGTAAACGATACATCGGTTCGAGTAAACGGAGTGTACTTCTTTCAAGTGCTTGACGAATTGCTCGTTTCGTCGCTTCGCGTAAATCTCCCGGTGACGTATGGCGAGGATGAGTCGCCGCACGTAGAAGTGTGACGTGTATATCGGTCATCATCGCTCCCGTTAACGTGCCATAATGTGGTTCGTTACAAACGGTATGTCGAATCATTGCTCGTTCGCCAGAAGTTAACATATTCGGGTGTGTTTCATCTTCAAACGTGACCCCTTGACCTTCTTCATTTGGCGTAATCGCAACATGTACTTCAGCATAATGTTTTAACGGCTCGAAATGACCGTATCCATTCGTTCGTTCACAAACGGTTTCGCGATAAATAATATCAGGCTCTCCGAATGTCACATGGAGTTGGAAATGACGTTCGAGGTGTCCTTGTAACGTTTCAAGTTGAATGAGTCCCATAATCGAACAATACAGTTGTTCGGTTTCAGCGTCCCATTGAATTTGTAGTGAAGGATCTTCTGCGTTGAGTCGTTCAAAGATAGGCCACAATTCGTAAATCGATCGTTCATCATGGATGACTAGACGGGCTTGCATCGTCGGAATGGTCGACGGTATCGTGAGAGAAGAAGGGCCGATCGTATCGCCAATTTCAGGCGTCGGTAAACCGAGGAAAACGACAATATCTCCTGCTTCTACCCGTTCAGTCGGTACGTACGATTGACCATGTGCATAAAATAAATGGGTGACTTTTACAAGTTGTCCTCGAAATGAAATCGTATCTCGTAAAGTAATCGTTCCAGAAAAAAGACGAGCAAAAGCGAGACGACGTCCTTCTTCGTCATGTCGGATTTTGAAAATCGTCCCGGTCGGTGTCCCTTCTACATCGAACGATGGATTTATCCACATGTGGATAAAGTTGAAAAACGGAAAAACCCCTTCATCATGTAAAGCAGACCCTGTGGATAAAAAAGAAAGTGTTCCGTTCTGAAGTTGAGTACGCGCAGCGGATAACGTCGTTTCTTCGTCTAATGTTCCTTCAATCCACTGTTCGAATAATTGTTCGTCGTGTATGGCGAGCGCTTCAATTAATTCGTCTGTCTCTTCGTAGGCGATCGAGACAATCGAGCGTTGGAGCTGGTGTTGAAGTGTTTTGATCCAATGCGCCGTCGTCGTTTCGGAGGCATCCATTTTATTGATAAAGAAAAACGTCGGAATTTGTAAATCGGTTAGTCGTTGGATCATCGATTCAGTCGATCCTGTTAATCCATCAAGTGCACTCACGACAACTACAGCAGCGTCTAAAATCGGAAGTGTGCGCTCCATTTCAGGTGAAAAGTCGAGGTGACCCGGGGTATCGATCCACGTATAAGTTATGTCATCGTATTGAAAACGAGCTTGTTCAGCGAAAATAGTCATGCCGCGCATACGCTCCATTTCGTGAAAGTCGAGAAATGCCGTTCCTTTGTCGACGCGCCCTTTTGTAAACCGTTCGGTCACGTACGTTAATAATTGTTCTGTAAACGTCGTTTTTCCTGCATCGACGTGTGCTACGATACCAATCGTTCGATACATGTCATCACTCCTTCAAAACATTTTCTTCTATTATAACGAAAAAAAGAAGGAACCGTTTCCGTTACTCGTTTTTTTGGTACAATAAATGAATACGTATCTAAAAGGGAAGGTACGTCACGAAAGGGGATGGATAGTATGCAAGAAGGGTATACGATACGGGACGTTCGATTTTGGGTGCTCGTCATTGGACTCGGACTCGCTTCGATGTTTATTTTTGCAGCGATGTATTCGGTACAACCGTTATTGCCACTATTTACGAAAGAGTTTGGAGTATCTGTATCATATTCAAGTATGACGATGTCGGCGATGACAATCGGTTTAATCATCGGATTAGTCACGATTGGTTTTTTATCTGATCGAAAAGGGAGACGTCAATATGTCGCTTGGTCGCTTTTATTGTCGGCTTTACCATTTTTTCTAATTCCGTATATCGAGTCGTTCGGTTTAATCGTCGCATTACGTGCATTACAAGGATTTGCATTGGCAGGGGTACCTGCTGTCGGATTAGCTTATTTAAATGAAGAAATTCATCCGAAATTTAGAAGTATCGCGACTGCTTTATATATATCGTTTAACGGTATCGGGGGGATGAGTGGACGCGTACTAACAGGTGTATTAGCAGAACGATATTCTTGGCAGCTGGCGATGCTTATTTTAGCCGGATCAGGACTTGTTATGTTCGTTCTTTTACTATTTACAATGCCGAAATCACGAAATTTCAAACCGAGTATCGTTTCAATGCGAGAAGATTTGAAAGGGATGCTCGTTCATTTTAAAAATCCACAACTACTATTAATTTTCGGTCTTGGGCTCGTATTACAGTTTTCCTTCACGGGTGTATGGACCTTTTTACCGTTTTATTTAGCTGAACCACCGTTTCAATTGCCGTTAGATTCAATTTCATTAACGTATTTTGCTTATGGTATGGGCATTATTGCCGCTCCGATTGCAGGATTTTTAGCGGCGCGGTTCGGTGTCAGTCGTGTCCGAAGTATAAGTATTTTCGTCTTAAGTGCGGGTGTCTTTTTAACGATTGTTCCGTCATTACATCTCGTCATTATCGGAATGTGTGTCATTTGTGCAGGATTTTTCACAGCTCACTCTTTAACAGCAACATCGGTTAGTAATGTGGCAACACACCATAAAGGAAGTGCATCGAGTCTTTATCTTGTTGCATATTACGTCGGCGTTGCGATCGGGAGTAGTGTGCTCGGTCCAGTATGGGAACAAGGAGGCTGGCAACCGCTCGTTTATGTGACAGCGCTCATTCCTGTTTTATATTTAATGCTCGTCTTATGGATTCAACGACGAACATCGCCTCTTTCTTCATAAGGTGTCTCTAAATCGATGTCATTTAGCGGCAAATGAAAACCTAGCTTCCCTTTTGAAAAGGGGAAACTAGGTTTTTTATTGAAGCTATTTAAAAATCTTCTGGTACTTCACGAGCTCCATTACATGCCGGGCACGTATGTACGCCACTACCGCCACATGCTGGACAATCGTCAGCTGCTCCTTGACGACCGATACCGCCAGTGCAATCACACTCTACTCGACCTGTACTACATTCAGGACAATCACGCATCGTTTTACACCTCCATTTCATTATTATTTTGTAATCTTATTTATAATACTACAAGAAGTAGTACGACAGATTGGAAATTTCCGATACGTACGAAATGGTGCATTAAGTTGCTATTCCTTTATTTATTTCGAAATGAATGGTGATTCCATTATGGAGACAACCTCTTTCATTTCGCAATCCGTTGAAAATTTTGAACGGCTGTTTGTAATGTGAGCGCCATGTTTGACAGATGCTCAGAAGCGTTCGTAATGTCAGTCATTGCAGCACTTTGTTGTTCAGTGCTTGCAGCAATATTTTGTACATTTTCAGTCGAATCAATCGAAATTGTATGAATCGTTTCGATTTTATCGACGAGTGTATTCGTCGTTTCGTGAATCGTTTGCATCGCATCATTGACATGAATAATTTGTTGTTGGACGCGTTGGATAGCTTCATCAATCGAAGTGAAAGCGTCATTCGTTTCATGTGCTAACGTTTCGCCTTCTGTAACAGCTTGTTCATTTCGTTCAATCTGTTGAACGGCTTCTTTCGTATCGTTTACCATCTGTTGAACGATCGATTGAATGTCGCTTGCAGAACGAGACGATTCATCTGCTAATGTTCGAACTTCTTGTGCGACGACGGCAAAACCAGCTCCGTGTTCGCCTGCGCGCGCTGCTTCAATCGAAGCATTCAAGGCGATTAAATTCGTTTGATCGGCGATTTCTTGGATTTGTTGGACCGCTTTTGCAATCGTATTGGACTGGCGATCTAATACGTGCATCTGTTTTGCAAGTTGTGACGTATTCGAAGCAATCGTCGTCACTTGATCGAACATGAGTCGTAACTTCTCTGCTCCTTCAGAAGACAATGTATTCGTCGAGTCTGCATCGCGTCTTACCTCGTTTAAACGCGTATGTACATGTCCGACTTCTCGTAACATGTCTGAAGAGCGATGTTGAACATCATTTGTAATATAGTGTTGTTCATCGATGCCATTTGAAATTTGTTGCATCGCTTGTGCGACTGTATCGGTCGCATGGCCCACTTCATGACTACTTGCCGTTAGTTGTTGAGCTGTTGCTGCGACTTGTTCAGAAGACGTTTGAACGTCAGAAACGATCGTGCCAATCGACTGTGCCATTTCGTTAAACGACGTTTCAATTTGAGCGAATTCATCGCGCGTTTGAAGTTGGAGACGTGTATTTAAATCACCACGAGCGAGCGTATCCATTTCAGTCGCAATCGCTGTAATGTTTCGATTCATAAATCGTGCGAGCTGGCGTGCAATGATATAACTAAGGGCGACTGCGACTAGAACAGTCAATAAAAATTTCCAAATAGCAGATTGACTACTCGTTTCAATTGAAGCTAACAACTGTTGCGTTTCTTCTTGACTTGTTTTTGCCATTTCATTTCCGAATGAAACGAGTTTTTTAGAATCTTCTCCTAATACAGCGAGTGCTGCATTTTTGGCTTCTTCTATATTTCCAGCGTCGACATTAGCAAATACGTGCTCATCAATCGTCGTTTCCCAATACGTTAAGTCCTCAACAAACTGTTGAAAAGCAGCATCATCTTTTGAATAAGGTGCCAACGTATCGATAATGACGTGAAGTTCTTGTCGAAAAGCTAAATGGTTGTCGCGCATCGGTTGTGCGCCGTACAACATATAACCGCGGACAGCCGCATTTGCTCGCACAGTTAAAAAAGCAATATCTTCGTAAAGTGCGGTCGTTTTATTTTGTTCTTTAATCGTTGTCACGACATCTCGGTTTTGATTCATTTGAAGTAGACTAATCGTAGAAACGATAAGTAAGAAAAATAAAATCGTACCGAAACTGGCGATTAATTTTTGACGAATCGTCATAAGCAAAATCCTCTCTCTGCCGTTTAAAGTGGTCGAATGTCATTTTGGAAATGAAGTTCGATTTGTTGTTTCGTAAGTGGTGGACAATAATAATCTCCTTGAATGAACGTATACGGTAAATGTTGGACGAACTCATGTTGGATTTTTGTATTGATATTTGACAATGAACTATTGAGTTGAAGTTGATCCGTTAATGTGACGATCGACTGTAAAATCGCTTGGTTCGTATCATCCATTTCTTCTATAAATTTCGAATCGACTTTTACATCCGATACCGACGTTTTACTTAAATGTTGGTAAGATGATTGCCCACTACCGAACTGAGATAACGTAATATGCATCCCGATACTGCGCAATTTATCGACAACCGTTTGGAAATACTCAATATCTCCTGACGTATCATGTACTTGGATATTGACGAAATGTGGATCGAGATCGATATCTTTTAACAGTTCCGTTATCCGTTCGATGAAAATCGGTTGTTCAAAAAGTTGAGACGGTATATTGAGTCGCATTTGTTGGAGCGGGACTCCAATTTCTTGCCAATATTTCATTTGCAAACACGATTTCTTCAACGTCCATAATCCGAGCGGAATGACAAGACCTGCTGTTTCGGCGACAGAAGCGAGCAACTGTTCTCCGATAGCGCCGCGTGTAGGGTGATTCCAAACGATGTTCATTTCTACACCGAAAATCGTATCGTCTCCCTTTTTAAAAATAGGCTGATAACGGAATGAAAATTGTTCGAACATGAGCGCTTTACGTAAATCCATTTCGAGTAACGTTTTTTCAATATTTTCATTTCGTAATTTTTCCGTGAAAAATTGAAAGTTGTTTTTTCCTTCACGTTTCGCTAAATACATCGCAGAATCTGCATTTCGTAGTAACTCATCATACGACGTTCCATCTCGAGGAAACATACTAATACCAACACTCGGCGTAACGTATACATTATATTTATCGACAGTAAACGGTTGTGCAATATTCCGGACGATTCGTTCCGCGACGACTTGTACTTCCTTTTTCTCAGTAGAAGATAAAATGACGACATATTCATCACCTGCAAGTCGTGACACGATGTCGTGCGAACGAATCGAGTCATGCAAACGATCCCCTACTGCTTTTAACAATTTATCTCCGACTAGATGTCCCATTGAATCGTTGACATTTTTAAAACGGTCTAAGTCAATAAACATGAGTGAAAACGTCTCGCCATCGACAGGGTAACTGTCGATACGGCGTGTGACGAGTTTTTCTAATAGTTGACGATTCGGTAATCCTGTTAACTCATCGTAATAAGCCATCGTCGAAATACGTTCTTCTGCTTTTTTTCGTTCTGTAATATCGACACCCGTTCCGACAACTTCAGTTACACGACCTTCTTCGATAATCGGTGATAAATAAATTAAAATAATATGTCCTAAATATTCAATTTCAAATTGTGTTTGATGTCCGTGTGCTGCGCGAAGCAAATGACGCAAAATACGGAAACGTTCTCGTTCTTCAAAATGTTTTTTGAAAAAATGAGGCTCGTTAATTGCGATTGTCGTCAACCCGAGGTTACGAGCTAAATGACCTTCTACGAGCGTCGCGCGAATAAGACTCGGTCGTTTTAACTTATATTTAAAAATAATATTTTGTAAATGACGCACTGTACGCGAAAAGTCGTTTTGCAATGCACGCTCTAAATTTTCTTGTATTTCTTTTTTAGGTGTAATATCTGACTGAATTCCGATGAAGTTTACTAACTCCCCATTTTCATCAATCGTTGGAACAATCGTCGTCTGCATCCAGTAAATGGTGCCATCTTTTGCTTTATTTTGAATTTCACCGGACCATATTTTCCCTTGTTGAATCGTCTCCCACAACTGTTTGAAAAAGGAAGGCTCGTGACGTTGCGAACTGACGAGCCGATGCGTCTGCCCGATTAATTCATCTCGTTCAAAACCGTAAAACGAACAAAAACGATCGTTAACGTACGTAATTTCTCCCGTTAAATCGGCAATCGACAAAATAGAAGATTGATGCAAAGCATGTTCGATATTGCGAAGTTGTGCACTTTCTTTTTTCGTTTTTTCTAAAGAAATTCTTTGTTCTGTTACATTTGAACCGAAAAATAAATAGAACGTGTCCCCTTCTTCATCTTTTACAGCGATCATCGTACCGTATAACCAAAAGGGAGACCCGTCTTTTTGACGACCTTTAAACGTATTCATCGTCGACATGTAAGTTACATTTCGTGGCGATTGAAAAATGGAAGCATACGATTTTCCGATCAATTGATCTTCAGTAAAAGAAGTCAATGTGCAAAACGTTTCATTTGCAGCGACAATTTTTTCGTCTTTAGAAAAAATTAAAATATAAAATTGTTGTTGTACTTGTTGAAAAAAAGAAGGCAAGTTTCGGATATATTGAAGTGCCATTGTCGATCAATTCCTTTCTGTAAAATGAATAAAAGCGGTTTTTGATAAAAAGACGCTAAACGATAAAACAGTCCAAAAGTTCCATTAAAAAGTGAAAAAATGAGAAAAACGTGTAAAAATAGACGAAATGATAGTAAAAAATCAAAAAGAAAAGAAGATAAGAAAAGTCTCATTTTTCTCCATTTTCTTCTTTTTAGTACAAAATTGATAAAGGAATACTGATATTACGCGTTTTTCGGGTAAAATAAAGGATTATATTTTTCGTTCGGTTAGTTAATTCTTATTATATATGATTAGGTCTAAAAGTACCACATTAAACAGAAGACCTGTAAGAAAATTTAAAAAATCGTGCGAATGATGAAAAAAAGAAGATATAATAAACAATACACGATACTATTAAAAGGATATCGGAAAAATCCGAAAAAGGAGTAAGCAAATGGAGAAAAACTTGCGATTGAACGAGTTATTACGTATTATGGGGCAATTATTTTCAGAAGAAGTATCGCTCGCGATTACAGATGAAACACAATATTTATATTACGAGCCGAGTAAGCGAATCGATTTGAAAATTGAAAAAGGACAGCCGCTCAAAGAGGGGACGATCGCCTATCGTGCGGTGACAGAAAACCAAAAAGTGTCGGACTTTGTACAGCGTGACTTTTTTGGGGTCCCTTATTACGGAAAAGCCGTTCCTTTCGAAGATAATGGCGAGCGCGGTTGTGTGATGGCTATTTATCCAGCATATACAGAAGGAAAATCGGTCGTCACGTTAAAGACGAAAAATGGTTGGATTCCTGTACCATTTGAACAAATTCAATATATCGAAGTGAAAAATCGAAAAACGTACGTCGTTTCGGAACAAATGACAGGTACACATAAAAATTCATTGCAAAGTTTTGAATTTTTACTACCCCGTCAACGATTCGTTCGTTGCCACCGTTCATTTATCGTCAATATTCATCAAATTAAAGAAATTCATCCCGACACACATTCGACGTTTATTCTTGAAATGAAAGACGGTGCTCGTGTACCCGTCAGCCAATCGTATTCTAG